>NZ_JBFUBK010000147.1:0-13090 GCF_056405815.1 Pseudomonas sp. P1_F1_2
GCTCACGCAGTTGGCAAAGTGCGCTCCCCCTGAAAGGAAACTTATCATGCTCATTATCGACACCCCCTACAACACCACGACAAAACTCCGTTGCCTGTCGAAAGAAAACGTAAAAACTGTTATCCGTTATTACAACTTCAGCAACTCAAAAACGTTTCCAGACAAATGCTTGACGCTTATAGAGGCGCAGTCCATTTGCGCGCAAGGCATGAACATCGCCGTGGTGTTTCAACAACGACAGGACAATGCCGCCGATTTCTCGGAAATCAAAGGCTATGAGGCGGGACGCAGAGCCTACCGATACGCCCTCAACGACATCGGGCAACCCGAGGGATCGGGGATCTATTTCTCTGTCGACTTCGATGCCAGCACCAACGAAATCACCAGCGACATCATTCCTTATTTCCAAGGGGTGCAGCGGGCGTTCAACGAGATCTCCGGTGCTCAGCCAGCCTATCGGGTGGGTATCTATGGCTCTGGCGCAACGGCCAATGCGCTGACAAAAAACGGCCTGTGTTCACTGGTATGGCTGGCCATGTCGTCCGGATTTCGCGGGACCAAAGACGCAATAAAAAACGGCACCTATCACATCGAGCAAAAAGCCCCATCGGCAAAATTGTGCGGCCTGGACCTCGACTACAACCTCATCAATCCCCAGCACGCCAACGATTTCGGGGCTTTCGTTCTACCGGTCGAAACCTCGGTGATCGCGACATCCCATGCCGCCGCTACCCACGAAGTGATATCGCGCACCAGCCTCAGGCTGCGCGGTGGCCCTGGTACCGAGTACAGCGTGGTGAGCAGCTTGAAGCCCGGCCAGTTGGTTACCGCGAAACCGGTCAATACCGAATGGTCGAGTATTGATCTTCAGGGTGACGGGTTGATTGACGGGTTTGCGGCGTCAGCGTTTTTGAAAGAGTTGAATTGATTACCGGGCTGTTTCAATCGAGCAGGAGGCACCATGGCCCTTGAACGCGGTGAAACGCAGTTGATCCCAGGCGTACACAACACAATTTCCTCGGCCGAAACCGTCGTTGGGCGCCCGCTCACCCCGGTCAGCGTTTCTGGGGTGGCGCAGCGTAGTTCGCGGCGTGATTGAGCGATCAGGATTTGCAATTGTCAGTGATAGTTGAAACGCCTACCGGGCCACTAGGCCCGGTAGACATGGGTCCCCCCTTAAGTCCAGAAGCAACTACTCGGACGACCGCTGAATTATCTCAAAACGAAACATTCAATATTATCTAATAATCTAATCACAGTTGGCCGACAGATTTAACAAAGTCTACGCTGTACTTCCAACAGCAACTGGCAATAGCGACTTAAATAGAAAATCAACACAGGGAAATTAAGCATGGGAATTTTCCCAGCGGGAATAATCTCCACTATAAAAAATTGCGCCTATCAAGCGGACAAACTTGCACGCTCTGACTTGATTGCCAACCACATCACGACCGAAAACGATTACACCTCTAATTTCACCAGTTTTTTCCGACACAGTATTAACGCATTAAAAATTTTCGGTTTAAGTTCACGCATCCAACAACTTCACCCCCCGCATGAGCGAAAATTCGGCGCCGATGGGTGCATCATTTTCCACAACATCACCAATCACACCATGAAGGTTGGTATTTTTGAAGCCAAGTGGCCCCGGCTGAGCACTCATAAAGACTGCTGGGATTCAATTCAAACCACGAAGAACACATCACACTTTCACGACCAGCTTCGTCGGCAAGCAACAAAAGCAAATGTGTGGGCCATTTGGGAAATGTTTTATTGTGAGTTCCCGTTTAGAGGACAACCCGCCTTTATGCCGCCAGAAGGGTCAGCGTGTGTTTGGCATTCGCCAGCTTACGCAGCTTCTAACAAAAGGCCCAATCCAGCGATTGCCTGGCGGGATAGCGATCTGGAGCAATTGCTCAAAAACCATCCGATGACGATATCTGAAGTTATTACCGATATCTGTGAATGCCACGAAGGAGTGGAGTTACCCGCCACAGGTTTCGACGAACTGTTCCAGGGTGCTATCACCCCTGAAGAAGTGCTGATAGTTGAATATTTTGCTTCATGACCACAGACCACCATCGTCCCTCTTCAAAGCAATTTTAGGACTTTGATATGAACCTTCCAGAACCTGACTTAGTGGCGATTCTGCAAGCTGGATATTGGGGCCCCACCGCTGAAGACAGCTCGGATTTTTATGGTGAACAAATCCCTGCTCAATGGGTCAAGCAATGGGTTGAGCAATATGACCCGCACAAAATCGAGTCCACGGCAGGCCTCGGCGCATTGACCCTGATTACCGCAGCTGCGGCGTGGGGAGTGACCCCAGGGGGCCTGCTCCCGGAGGATCCGGAGGGAAAGCAGTGGAAGGGTGCACAAAGAGGCAATGATGGAAAACACCTGATGAGCTATGCAGTGGGGGGTGTGGGTGTCGACCATACAGACAGCGCTCAACTCAAGCGCTTGTTCGACTTTATTAAACTAAATCATCCAACGCTGGCCCCCAAGGCAGACCAATTTTTCAATCTGCGCGGGATCAACTTCGACAATATCCGGGCTAGAGGTGGAGTCTGTTCTACGCCACGCTCGGAAATCACCCTCGATCTTGACGCAAAACCGTTCGCTCACGACATCTATGGCGGCGGTAGCAGCTACTGCGGTGCACACATGAACGGCGCAACGACGCTGGAAGACTGGCAGATTTTCCGGCATTGGATACGCGCAGCCTTACGCCAGAAAGATGTTCAGAGTTTTATCATCAATCAATGGCTGACGAACGTCTGGGTGCCTTCCTACCAAGCGGTTTTGGCGGCAGGAGGTTCTGTAGAAGAAGCGATGATCAATAGCCGCATTAGAAACTCGAGCCCAGTCACCGCAAAGTGTGCAATTGACAAGGCAAACCAGGTCGCTGACGGCAAACGAATCGAAACCCAACTAAAGGCCTACACAGACCCTGATTGCAAGGGGAAAGCGCGCCATAGCGAGCGTTTCGGCGTGATGAAGAGACCCATGGTGCTCTACCGGCATTTTCGCCAGCAACCCTAATGAACTCAGCGATAACCCGCACATCGACTCACAAGTTTGAGATTGCACGGTAGCCCCGGCAATTGAATTGAATTCAATAACCGTGCTGAAGCTGAGCATCGGGAGGCCAGGTTCAGTTACTCGCCACCTGCGCCACAGTGCCCGCAGTCACCAGCGCTTTAAGCGAAGCATCAAACTGCTTCAGCGCATTCACTTGCAGCTCAGTCTGCCGGTCAATCTGCGCTGCAATCTCCGGGGCCGCTTTGCCATGCACCCAGACCGAAGGCATTTGCTGAGCGCGTGAACCTTCGGCCTTGCCGATGTACTGCAGGTTCGCATCGTAGAACTTGGCCATGAACCGCGCTTCAACCTGATTGTTGCGCTTGGACACCAGGCGGCTGTAGGTGTCCAGCATCACCACCACGTCGGGGCGTGCCTGCACCAGCGCATCGAGGTTGTCGTAGACCGTCACCGAGCCGAACTCTTTTTGCAGCGAGCCCATCAGCCAGTTGATCGCAAGCTGCGGGTCGGAACTGTTGACGAAGGCGTTGCTGATGCGCGAATCCAGTTGAGGGTTTTTCGCACCGTTCACCGCCACCGCATGGTACTGCTCAAGGTATTGGAGGGTGTTGAGGGTGTTTTCACTGTAGAGCACGCCCACGGTCTGGGCATGTTGCAGATGGGTTGTACTGTCGGCGACCGGCGGCAAATGGCACGACTGGTCAGCCGCGTAAGCCGGCACGGTGGTGGCGACGCTGCCGGTGAATACGGCGATAAAGGCCAGCAAGGTAGACATTTTCATCGCTCAGGTTCCTTCAAAGGCGAGTTCGGTATGCAGCTATCCTCCTCCCTTGGCGAAAAAACAGAACTTGCATTCCTTGATGGTGATTATTGATTAAACGAATGGTTGGGCAACGGGCCTGAATCGGACCTGGCGTGCGAAACCTCTCAATAGGAAAACGCTGCCCGTCGCAAAGCGCGGCTTTCGGTCTACGCTGTTCTGACGTCCCTTTTCTCTATCATTCATGGAGCACAAACTTGAACTGGACTGCTTCTGCCGCTATCGCCTTGACCCTATTGTTCTCACTCTCAAGCCCTGCCTTCGCTGATACGCCCGCCCTGAATGAAGCACGCGCACTTGTCGCCAAGGCACACATGGGCAGTAATCTCCCGGCCATTGCCATGTCGACGGCGCAGGGAACGGTGTCCTACTCGATGATTGCCGAGAAGCTCGGCAGTGCCGACGCCGACCGTATCGTTTCCGAGGAAATCACCGCATTGCTGCCCAAGTACCAGCCAAAATGGGACGAGAACCTGGCACAGGCCTATGAAAAGTCATTCTCTGAAGAAGAACTGGCTTCGCTCGTCGCGGACGGTCCGACCTCACAATACGTCGAAAAAGTAAAAGCACAGAATGCCATCGTCGGCAACGAGATGCGCTCGACTTCAGAGCCGATTGTGAGCGAACTGGTGACCGAAGCACTGAAAGAGACCATGGAAAAACGTGTCCAGTAACGGACAGCAAATCTGTCTTTGAAAAGCCGTCTACGCTGCTGCAATCGGTATCCCGCTCAGGCTGGGGGGGTACGCGACATTCCACGCGTACGTTGGGAGACACCGTTATGTTGCGCACCCTGCTGACCACTGCCTTACTGCTTGCGCTGAGCCTCCCGGCGCAGGCTGGGGTGACGCCGTTCCCTGCGGCGTTCCAGACAAAAGACATCAGCGTCGAAGGCGTCAAGATCCATGTGCGCGTCGRCGGCAAGGGGCCTGCCGTGGTGATGCTGCACGGCTTTGGCGACACCGGTGACATGTGGGCGCCACTGGCGGCGAATCTGGCCAAGGACCACACGGTCGTGGTGCCGGACCTTCGAGGCTTGGGGTTGTCGTCGATACCGGAAAGCGGCTACGACAAAAAGACCCAGGCCGGTGACATCCGCGGGGTATTGGCGGCACTGGGGATCGAGCATTCGGTGGTCATCGGCCACGACATTGGCACGATGGTCGCCTTCGCCTACGCCTCGCGTTATCCGCAGCTGACTGATCGCCTGGTCGTCATGGACGCGCCGGTACCCGGCATTCCACCCTGGAACGATATCGTGCGTTCGCCGATGCTATGGCACTTCGACTTCGGCGGACCGGACGCCGAACGCCTGGTGGCAGGCCGGGAACGCATCTACCTGGACCGGTTCTGGAACGAGTTCGCAGGCGACCGCAGCAAAGTCGATGAAGCCACCCGCCAACATTACGCCAAGCTCTATGCCCGCCCCGGCGTCATGCACGCGGCCTTCGCTCAGTTCCGCAGCATTCGCCAGGACGCGGCGGACAACGAAGCGTCGATGAAGACGCGGTTGAGCATGCCAGTGCTGGCCATCGGTGGTGAAAAATCCTTCGGAGCCAATGAAGCGATCGTCATGCGCAATGCGGCGGACAACGTGACCGAAGTGGTGATACCGGGGGCCGGTCACTGGCTGATGGAAGAAGCGCCGGCAGCGACTATTCAGGCGATTCGCGATTTCATTGCACAGTGATGCCATTCGACAGGGACGAGTGATTGGCAATGCAGTTCCACGGCGAGGCGGTCAAATGATCGCCACGCTGTTTCATGGCTTGATACAACCCCGTTACGCCAGCTGTTACCTGCCGGTCCGAATCAGTGTTGATGACCACTGCGACTGTAACGCCAAGACACTTCGCCGCCCTTTTCTGCCCGCCTACAGTGAAGCCGTCAATGTGCTAACAGGGCCATTGATTGCCCAACACATCACTCCAAGGAATAGGGAAATCATGAGTAAATCCACTGCGGTAAGTGCCCATCAAAAACAGCTGCATGATGACGTGCAGGCGGCCGTCAAATCGATCATGGCCGCACCAGCGGCCTTGAAAACCTCCGACTACAGCAAGGTCCTGACCTCAACCCTGGCGGCCACGCAAAAGTCGGTGAAGATCCAGATCGCGTCCGGCGACCTGACCACGCTGAAACAGTCCGGCTACAAACTGTGCTTTGCCAAGAAAGTCGGCACCGAAGCGTACAACGTGGTCTGGCAGTCCTATGTCGCCTACTTGAGTAACAGCACCTTCAGCTGGACCCCGCAATATCAGCTGTTCGGTTCCAACTCGTTCCAGGCCAACGTGCAAGTGGATGTCTCGACCAACATCGTCAACATCGGCCTGGGTCAACAGTCAGTGCTTGATACTTCCGGCCTGCTTGGCTCGGCGACGACCGGCGGCCCTGACACATCGATTACCCTGATCAATAACTACGGCGCGATCCACCCAGGCATCAGCCAATTGTCCACCGGCATCGATGGCAAGCAGGTCAGCACGCCAATCTACGTGGCGTCCAATCAGATCGTCACCGGCTCCACGGTGTTGACCCCGGTCGAAACCATATTGGTCTGGTTCGAACAGAACGTGCAGACCAGCACCATGTTCAGTACCTCGCGCTCTCAATCCGTCGAAATAGACCTGACCTTCGACAACAGTGCCACCCGCCTCTACTCCGGCGGCAGCTGGACCGTCGTGTAACACGGCATCCGGGGCGACCTTGCGGTTGCCCCGCTTTCTCAAGCGTCACCGTCGCCCCGGGCGAAATACCCGGTCAATGACTGGCAGATAGACTCCGCCAAATCTTCCTGAGTGGCGATGCCGTAAGGTCGATTGCGATCAAACTGCTCTGACCAGCGAATCCGCCCCTGCGCAATATCGATCAGGCGCACCGAAGCCCGGACCCGGGTCGATTCAACTCGCACGCTGCCCTCCAGTGAATAACTGCCGCGCCCGGCCCGCACCAGGTCCGGGGCTTTGACGCGGTTGCGCGCGACCTTCATCAATACGTGGTTGCCTAGGCTTTGCGTCTGCTCGAATGACTCGAACAGCTTACAGCTCAACTCTTCGCACAAGCCCCGGGCGAAGTCATCGCCGTCGCGGGTGATGCAGGTGAATGGCTGAATCTGCAAGACCGGATGGCGAGTCGCGATCCCTTTGGGCCTGAGCCGCTGGTAAGCCAGCCGATAACACCCGGCCGGTATGCTCAGGCGTATCGCGTCTTGTTGGCCGGTGGTGGCGTAATGGGTGGTGAGCTTGCGTCGCAACCGCCCCACTTGCACGCGCACCACCGGATCATCGCCCGTGCAGTAAATCGCCGGATCACGGCGAAACACCGCCAGGCCGATGGCGTGCTCGGTGAGCGCAATGTTCGGACATTGAAGGTCATGATCGACCAGAAAGCGCAGCAGACTGCCCATTCGCCGGGACTTGGAAAACACCGGGCTGGCCAATAGCTGCGCCAATACCCGCTCCATTTCTTCACGATCAAGTGGTCCGGGGACACCCTCGGCACTTGAATTGCCAACGTGCTTGATCACCATTGCCTGCCTCCGTGCAGGTTATCGACAATCACTCGTCGTACTCCATGGCCACGCGCAACGCCCGCCCTGAAGTGGCTCGGGCGCTGCAATGTCGAAGCTTAGCAGCCGTAGAATATTGTGCTGAGCGCAACGCTCACAGAGGCATTCAGCAGCAACGCGTCGTGCATTGCTTGCCGCCGTAGCGAGCCTCCTGACGCTCGCGAATAAACATCGAATGGCTCATGACCGGCTGATCTTGTAGCAGCTGCCGTAACACCGACTTTGTAGCAGCTGCCGAGCCCGCGAGGCTGCGTTCGGCTGCGCAGCAGTTGTGAGATCAAAAAATGCGGTGTGTCAGGCCCTCCTTGTACTCAGGGTTTACGACTGCTGCGCAGCCGAACGCAGCCTCGCGGGCTCGGCAGCTGCTACGGGATCGCGTTATGGCCACTGATCCGCATTTTTCTGCAGACTCTGCCGCTGTACTGGTACCAGCGCTGGTCCGACAATGAGCAACGCACCGCAACAGTTTGTTAATATCCACCCGCTTTTTTCGTCTGATTTATCAGCCGCCACAGATTTCACGTCGCTACACAGGATTTTCCCCATGAGTACGTTGTATACCCGTCGCACTGTCCTGCGCGGCATGAGCCTGCTGAGCCTCGGCCTGTTGGCCGGCTGCGATGACAGCAGCAAGCTGTCGTACAAGTACGGCAAGGACCTCAGCGACAAGATCATGGGCCGTACCTTCAAGCTCAAGGACGCCGACGGCGAAACGAAGATGCTGACCAGCTATCGCGGCATGATGCCGATGGTTTTCTTCGGCTTCACCCAATGCCCGGCGGTGTGCCCGACCACCCTGGCCCGCGCCGCCCAAGCGAAAAAACTGATGGGCCGCGATGGCGAAAAGCTGCAAGTGATCTTCATCACCCTGGACCCCGAGCGCGACACGCCACAGATGCTCGACAAATACGTCAAATCGTTCGACCCGACGTTCGAAGCGCTGCACGGCACGCTGGAAGAAACCGCCGCCACCGCGAAGGAATTCGGCGTGTTCTTCGAAAAAGTCCCGAACGGTGACAGCTACACTCTCTCCCACACCGCGACCAGTTACGTCTTCGACTCCCGGGGCAATCTGCGCCTGGGCCTGTCCGCATCCCTTACCGCCCAAGAGTGCGCAGAAGACCTGCTCACCGTCATGGAGGTCTGCTAATGACTTCAACCCCCTTCAAGCGCATCAAACAACTGGCCCTGGGCCTGTCCCTGATCGGCCTGGCCTTTCAGGTGTCGGCTCAAACCCAGGTCCAGGACGCCTGGGTTCGCGCGACCGTGGCCGACCAACCGTCGACCGGCGCCTTCATGACCCTGCAAGCCGACAGCGACAGCACCCTGCTGAGCGTTCAGTCCCCGGCGGCAAAAACGGTACAGATTCACCAAATGAGCATGGAAGACGATGTGATGAGCATGCGTCAGGTCGACTCCGTGCCGCTGCCGGCCGGCAAGCCCGTGAACTTCGACCCGCATGGCTACCACGTAATGCTGATTGACCTGACGGCTCAAGTTAAAGAAGGCGATAAAGTGCCGCTGACCCTGACCGTGAAAAATGCCAAGGGCGAGCAGGAAACCATCGAAGTACAAGCCCAAGCCCGGGCACTCGGCACGATGGACCACAGCAAGATGCATTAAGGCGTTGGGCGTGATGCCCTGACCGTGCAACACCCTCCCTCCAGACCCGCCACCCAGGCGGGTCTAAACGTTCTGCCTCAGTTATTTATACTCAAATGCCAGCTTAATAATATTTTACCGATACAGGGGTGATCCCTAGTCTTGAGCCCAAGAGATGGCAGGCCATAAGCGACCTGAATCCCACTTCGAAGGGTAGAGAGATGACCACAGAAAAAACAAAAACAGACACGCTGATCGTTGGCGCCGGTCAGGCTGGCGTGGCCATGAGTGAACACCTGAGCAAACTTGGCGTGCCGCACCTGGTGCTGGAGCGCAACCGTATTGCCGAGCGCTGGCGCACCGGGCGTTGGGATTCGCTGGTGGCCAATGGTCCGGCCTGGCACGACCGTTTTCCCGGCCTGGAATTCGACGACCTCAGCCCGGACGGCTTTGCCCCCAAAGAGCGCGTGGCGGACTACTTCGAAGCCTATGCGAAAAAATTCAACGCACCGGTACGCACTGGCGTCGACGTGCTCAAAGTCGAGCGCAATGTCGGCCGTCCGGGCTTCACCATCGAAACCTCCGAAGGCGTGATCGAGGCCAACCGTGTGGTAGCCGCCACCGGGCCGTTCCAGACGCCAGTAATCCCGCCTATCGCGCCTAAAGATCAACCGTTCTTGCAGATCCACTCGGCCGACTACCGCAATCCCGGTCAACTGCCGGAAGGCGCTGTGCTGGTGGTTGGCGCCGGCTCGTCAGGGGTGCAGATCGCCGATGAATTGCAGCGCTCCGGCAAACAGGTTTACCTCTCGGTCGGTGCGCACGACCGCCCGCCTCGCGCCTACCGCAACCGCGATTTCTGCTGGTGGCTGGGTGTGTTGGGTGAATGGGATCAGGCCGCGATGAAACCCGGTCGCGAACACGTGACCATCGCGGTCAGCGGTGCACATGGCGGCAAGACGGTCGACTTCCGGGGGCTCGCCCATCGCGGCATGACCCTTGTCGGTCTGACCCAATCGTTCAACGGCAGTGTGGCGACGTTTCAACCGAACCTGGCCGAGAACCTGGCGCGCGGTGATGAAAACTACCTGGCGCTGCTCAATGCCGCCGACGCCTACATCGAAAGCAATGGTCTGGACCTGCCGGAAGAACCTGAAGCGCGCATGACCTTCCCGGATCCGGAATGCGTGAAGAATCCGATTCTTGAACTCGATCTGGCCAAGGCCGGCATCAACTCAATCATCTGGGCCACCGGTTTTGCCACCGATTACAGCTGGCTGAAGGTCAACGCCTTCGACGACAAGGGCAAGCCAGCGCACCAGCGCGGTGTGTCGAGTGAGCCGGGGGTGTATTTCCTCGGGCTGCCATGGCAGTCGCGTCGCGGTTCTTCGTTCATCTGGGGGGTGTGGCACGACGCCAAGTACGTGGCCGATCACATCGCCATCCAGCGTTCGTACCTCGACTACCACGATACGGCGCAGCGTCAGGCTGAAAGCGTGCCGGTCGCTCACAAAACCACGGTCAGTGCTTGATTTTTTATTCAGGAGTTTCAGATGTCCACGCCAACCCATACCCGAATTCGCATGTTCAACACCAAGGAAACCTACCCGAACCAGAGCCTGGACAACGATTTGTGCCAGGCCGTGCGGGCCGGGAATACCGTTTATGTTCGCGGCCAGGTCGGGACTGATTTCGAAGGCAACCTGGTCGGTCTGGGCGACCCGCGCGCGCAGGCCGAGCAAGCGATGCGCAACGTCAAACAGTTGCTGGAAGAGGCCGGCAGCGATCTCAGCCACATCGTGAAAACCACGACGTACCTGATTGATCCGCGCTATCGCGAGCCGGTTTATCAGGAAGTGGGCAAGTGGCTCAAGGGCGTGTTTCCAATTTCGACCGGGCTGGTGGTATCAGCGCTGGGGCAGCCGCAGTGGTTGATGGAGATTGATGTGATTGCGGTGATTCCTGAATAAACCGGGTCGCCACCATCGCAGGCAAGCCAGCTCCCACAGGTTAGTCGTCGTACGCAAATCTGTGGCCACTGAAGATCCCTGTGGGAGCGGGCTTGCCCGCGATGGCGTCCGCCCAGACACCTTATTCGCCAGGCTAAACAAGGAGCACAACCATGACCTTCTCCATCGCCGCCCGTTGCCCTGAAACCGGCCAGTTCGGCATTGCGATCAGTTCCTCCAGCATCGCCGTCGGCGCCCGTTGCCCGTGGCTGCTTCCGGGTGTCGGCGCGGTCTCCACGCAAAACATCACCCTGCCCTCGCTCGGCCCGGAAACCCTCGCGCTCATGGAGCAAGGCCTCGCGCCTGCCGAGGCGCTGGACAAAGTCCTGACCCGCAACGGCTACAGCCAATACCGGCAAATCACCGCCATTGACCACCTGGGCCAGACCGCGCATTTCAGCGGTGCACAAACCCTGGGTAACCACAATGCCGTGTCCGGCGAACAATGCGTGGCGGCCGGCAACATGCTGGCGGATCGCTCAGTGATCGAAGCCATGGTCCACGCGTTCGAGCACGGGGAAGGTCAACTGGCCGACCGCTTGCTGGCCGCCATGAAAGCCGCCATCGCGGCTGGCGGTGAAGCCGGGCCGGTGCATTCGGCGGCATTGGTGGTGGTCGGTGAACTGACCTGGCCGATCATCAACCTGCGGGTGGATTGGGCGGACGAAAACCCGATCTGCCAGTTGGAAAAACTCTGGGACGCCTACCGTCCACAAGTCCAGGACTACATCGACCGCGCCCTCGCCCCTGACAAATCCCCCGGTTACGGCGTCGCCGGAGACGACCGATGAGCCACAGCCTCGATTTGCTGAAAACGCTGGTGGCGTTCGACACCACCAGCCGCGAATCCAACCTGCACCTGATCGAGTTCGTTGGCGACTACCTCGAAAGCTTCGATGTGCCGTGCGAACTGATCTACAACGAGCAGCGCAGCAAGGCCAATCTGTTCGCCACCCTCGGCCCGGCGCATCTGCCGGGCATCGTGCTGTCGGGACACACCGACGTGGTGCCCGTCGACGGCCAGCCGTGGACCGTTTCGCCGTTCGAACTCACCGAGCGCGACGGCAAACTCTACGGTCGCGGCACGGCGGACATGAAAGGCTACATCGCCTGCGTGCTCGCCCTGGTGCCGTCGCTGGTGAAGGCCACGTTGCGCCGGCCGGTGCACATTGCGCTGTCCTACGATGAAGAGGTTGGCTGCCTCGGCGTGCGCTCGCTGCTGACGGAACTGCAACAGCGTCCGGTCAAACCAATGCTGTGCATCATCGGTGAACCGACCGAACTGAAACCGGTGCTCGGGCATAAAGGCAAACTGGCGATGCGCTGCGATGTTCACGGCCAAGCGTGCCATTCCGCCTACGCGCCGCAGGGGGTCAATGCGATTGAATACGCCGCTGAATTGATCGGTGAGCTGGGACGCATCGGTCACCGACTGAAGGCGCCGGAGCTTCACGATGCGCGGTTCGATCCGCCGTTCAGCACCGTGCAAACCGGCGTGATTTCTGGTGGCAAGGCATTGAACATCGTCCCCGCCGATTGCCGTTTTGATTTTGAGATTCGCGCATTGCCTTCGCATGATCCCAGCGAGGTTGCGCAGGAGCTCAAGGCCTATGCCGAGCAACAAGTGTTGCCGCGCATGCGTGCCGTGAGTGAACAGAGTGAGATCCGCTTCAGCGAGTTGTCGGCGTATCCCGGTTTGGTGACGGATGCGCACAGTGAAGCAGCGGAATTGATTGCTTTATTTTCGGGCTCAAGAGCGTTCGGCACCGTGGCATTCGGCACCGAGGGCGGCCTGTTCGACGCTGCCGGAATTCCCACCGTCGTCTGCGGCCCCGGCAGCATGGATCAGGGCCACAAACCCGACGAATTCGTCAGCCTCGAACAGCTCAACGCTTGCGATGCCATGCTGCAACGGATGCTGCTATCGATCAGCTAATCCGCCCCCTACACATCCCCCTGTAGCAGCTGGCGAAGCCTGCGTCCGGCTGCGTAGCAGTCGTAAAATCTGACGGCTCGGTGCATCGGGAAAGACCGCGTGCGCAGGGT
>NZ_JBFUBK010000148.1:0-14194 GCF_056405815.1 Pseudomonas sp. P1_F1_2
AAATAATGATCCCGTGCTTCTTCTTGGTCCCGTAGACGGTGTTGTCGGCAATGATCAGACCGTGGGAACGGTCGTGCGGGTCGATGCCGTAGACGATGTTGTCTTTGTAGGTGTTGCCCTTGACCACGAAGTCGCGGGTTTCGTAGCAATAGAAGCCGTACCACATGTCCGAGAACTCGGAGCCGACGATCCAGCCGGTCGGTTCAGGGCGCTTAAGGACCTTGGCCATGTTCGGCGTGTATTGGGAAATACTCACGCCATAGGACTTACTGTTGGCGTAGCCGAAACTGGCGATCTTGCTGTTGGCGATGTAGGTCTCGGTGCCACCCCAGGACAGCAGGAACGGACGGAATTCCTTGGGCGAAGTGAACGTCGCCGGGCCGTTGTCCTTTTCGCGCCAGCCAGTGATTTTGGTGTCACGCACAAACAGCTGGCCGTCGTTGACCAGGAACGAACCGGCTTCTTGCGACAGGCGCAATTCCTGGGTCTGTTTGTCGATTTCGAGGATGCCGTGACGACCGACCACGATCGGCAACTTCGCCAGAAATACGCCCGGCGAGGTTTCGATCACGTACTTGGGCAGCTTCTTCGCCACGTCCTTGAGGTTCATGTAGCCGTCGTCGACGAAGATTGCCTGCGGGATACCGTGCTGGCGCACCACCCACTCGGCCATCTTGTTGTCACCGCCGATGAAGTCCTTCAGGGCGTCTTCCTGCATCATCCGGCGCACGCTGCTTTTGCCGGCCTTGCTGCGCACGATCTTCGCGGCAATGGCTTCGGCGGTGTAACCGGACAGGTCCGGCAGTTTTGGTTTGGCCAGTTCCAGCGGCGCGGTCGGCGCGCTGCTGACGGTGTAGGTCTTGGCTTGTTGCAAACCTTTGGCAAGGGTCGCCGGGTGTCCTTTCTGGACGGGTGTGACCGGCTCCACATTGGCGAAGGCAGCCGCACTGGCCAGCAACATCGCGCTGGCCAGCAAGGTGAGCGAACCTCGCTTCGAATTGTTCATGTCGGGCACTCCCTTCGCGGTTCGCATCAGAAGCGCCAGATCACGTCGATAAACGCGCGATGCATGTACGAATCGACTTCCTTGCCGTACGCATCACCCGGCTTGAACACACCACCACGGAAACGCACGAGTGCCGAAGGCTCGTCGATCGACTGGCTCAACGCCGCCGGCAACAGGCCTTGCTTGAAGTACTTGGTCACGACCAGGTCCATTTCCTGACCGAGGTCTTTTTCGCCATCGTTCAGCGGCAGGGAAGTGGTGGAGAGAATCGCGCCGGTCGGGTCGTCGGTGTTGTTCTCGAYCGCGTTGATGCCGTTGCTGCCGATCGGCTTGTTGCCGTCGACGCGCCAGAATTTGTGGTAGATCAGGCTGGCGTCGTATTCGTCGTTGAGCATCCACGAACCGAACAGGGTCGCGGTCTGCATGTTCTGCATTTCACCGCGGAAGGCTTCGCCGAAACGGTGAACCCGCGAACGGGTACCGGTGTAGTTCGAGCGGTTGCTTTCCAGGCCGTTCTGTTCGTACTCGGCACTGGCGCGGGCATAGGCGGCACCGACTTGCCATTGCGRATCGAGGCGCAGACGCACGCCGACATCCGTGGCCCAGCCATTGAGGTCTTGACCGCGCTTGGCTTCGGCCGGAGGCGTACCGTTGGCGTTCAGCGGGTTGACCGTGTCGGTGTCGCCGCTCATGCCGGTGATGCTGCCCCAGTAATTGACGGTGTTGGTGTTGCGCCAGTTGTAGGCGTCGCTGTCGGCGGTCAGGCCCAGCCAGCTGATGTCGCCGTTCTGTTTTTTGTCCAGCGAATCGGTGGGTACACCCGGTTGCGGGTAGTCGAGCTTGCCGTCATCGTGGGTGTGATGACCCCGAATGCCGACCCAGTTGCCCGGCGTCCACTGATACTCCGCGTCGGCGTAGACGTGCAGGCGATCCTTGTCTTTGGGGGCCAGTTCCGTGAGGTCGGTGCGGTACTCGCTGAAGCGTTCGGCGACACCGACGTTGGCGCGCAACAGGGTGGTGTCGAAGGTCCAGTTCAGGGCTTCGATGTTGGTGTCGCGCCATTGGCCGTCAGCATTGTGCAGACGTTGGCGACCGAACTTGAGCATCTCGCCCGGATACGGCGTGAGGCCGCTGTAACCGACCCAGAATTCGCGCATCGCCAGGTAGTTTTTCTTGGTCTTGCGATCATCGTTGGTGGTCGGCGTGGTGCCGTCGCCGGCGGTCCCTTGCAAGGTATCCGTCTCGATGATGTCAGTGGCGGTCACGGCCTGGCCCATGGCGTAGGCGCTCCACGCGCCGCTCTCGCCATAGATCCACGGACGCAGGTCGAGGCCGACGCCGTTGACGTCGCCACCGCTCTGGGTGCCCAGGTCGCTGTCGTCTTCGGACTGGCCGGTGACTTTCACTTCGAGGCCGAAGTTTTTGGTTTCAGTGATCGCGGCCAGTGTCGGGCAAGACCAGATCAGCGCGAACGTGAGGCCGATGCCGGCCTTCATGAATGGATTCAACTTCATAGGGATTCCTCGCCGTCTTCTTCTTGCAGGGCATGCAGTTCCAGCGTGTTCTGGCTCAAGGACCCGCGAACGGCCTGTTCTTGTTTCAACAGGCGTTGGGCCTCGGCGAGCTGGGCAGGCGGCAGTTGTGCTTCGAGTGTTTGCGCAAGCTCAGTGGCTYGCGGGGTGTTCTGAGCCTTGGCCAATTGGCTGAAGACATAAGCGTTCAGCGGGTCGGGCCGGGTGCCCTTGCCTTGGGAAAACAGCTGGGCGATGGCAAAGTCGGCGCTGTTCTGACCGTTGCGTGCAGCGGTCAGCAGGTGGTCCAGCGCTTTTTGCGAATAGACCTTGCCCAGGTAACCGCGGCGGTAGATCTGGCCGAGGTAGTAATCGGCGGCGACTTCGCGGCCGACGGCTTTCTGGAAATGTTCTTCGGCGACCTTGGCGTCGGCCGGGACCATTTTGCCTTCGTAGTAGAGCTTGCCCAGCAACAGTTCGGCGCGCGGCTGGTCGGCGGCGCGACCGTTGTCCAGGTACTTCATCATCTGGTCGAGATCGCCCAGTTCGGGGAAGTCATAGAGCAATTGCGCGAGCGTGACCCACGACGCCGGGTAGCCCGGGGCGATGGGTTCGAGCAGTGACTGCGCGGTTTTCTCGTCGGTTTTGCCCAGGCTCGAATCAGCGAGCACACGGGCGACGCTGTCCACCCGCTGCGCGGAGACGGTGCCGCGGGCGTGTGCGGCTTGCATCTGCTTGATCAGCTCGGCCTGTTGCTCGGGCTTGGCCTGTTTCTGATAAACCGTGGCCAGTTCGACGTAGCAGATGTCGGTGGTGTTCAGGGCGGCTTTGCAGATGCTGGCGACTTCATCCAGATGTTGGTCGTAGGTGCCTTGAGTGCGGTAGAGCAGCACTTGCGCCAGACCCGCTTCCGGTTTGCCTTCGGCGCGCCATTGGCTGATCTGTTTCTGCGCGTTGATGTTCGGGAAACTGTGCGGGTATTGCAGGTAGAGCATGGCCAGCGGGATCAGGGTGTTGCCTTCGCCATTGGCCGAGGCTTTTTTCAACAGGCCTTCGGCTTCGTGCTGTTCGGCTTCGGTAGAGCCCGGCTTGGCCACCAGCAGGCGACCGAGGCGGGCCTGCGCTCGCGGCGAGACGTCGGCTGCGGCGCGATAAGTCGCCTCGGCTTGCTTGATCTGCGCCGGGTCACGGCTGTCGACCTGGATATCGGCCAGGCCCACTTGCGCCTCGCTGTAGCCCAGGTCGGCCAGTTGTTTGTAGTTCTGCTGAGCCAGCGCCGTGTCGCCGCGCTTGAGGGCTTCGTTGGCCAGACGCTGGTCGGGCAGGCCGGCGCAACCGGCCAGGCTGACTGCCAGCGCCAGCGAGCACACCATATAACCCCTGTGGGAGCGGGCTTGCCCGCGATTCGCTTGACGCGGTTCTTCAGAAACACCGAAGTGATCCCATCGCGGGCAAGCCCGCTCCCACAATGTTTGTGGTGTTTTCAGGAAACTGATAATCGTCACGGGCATGTCCTCCGGTTACAGACCAGCAGCCATGGCTTTTTCGATCAGCCAGTTCAGGTTCGGACCACGATCGCTGTTCACTTCGACCGGGCGACCGGCGAGGCTGCTGTCCAGGGCTTCGTCAGGCTGGATCAGTACGCGGATGTCGGATGACAGGTCAGCGCTTTTCAGGCTGGTGCTGCTGACGATTTTGCCGGTGCGGGTTTTGTCTTCGCCGGCGATCTGGAAGCTGACCGGGGTGCCCGGGCGCACGTCGCGGAACTGGCGATAGGAGAAGCGGGCTTCAACGTTGGCTTCGCTGTTGCGTGGCACCAACTGGAAGATCACGTCGCCCTTGCTGGCGTACTGACCGTTGGCAACCAGTTGTTGCGCCACGGTGCAATCGCACGGCGAGGTCAGGGTGCCGGTCATTTGCTTGCCGAACAGTTCTTCAACCTTGGCCGGTTGCAGTTGATCTTCGTCCAGATGACCTTTGAGCACGTCGAGCATGCTGGTGCTGAACGTTGCCAGTGGTGCGCCCTTGGCGGCAACGCCGTCGGCTTTGATCAGGCTTTGCACGGTGCCGTCACGCGGCATGGTGATGTTCATGCCGGGCACGCTGACCAGGCCGGCCTGGGCGTGGCTGACGAAGTACATGCCGTACACCGATTTGAAAATGAAGCCGAACGCCGCCACGCCGACGATGAAAATCCCCAGGCTGAAGGTCACTGCACGCAGACGACCGAACGCGGTCATGCCGTGGCCGCCATCCTTGACCTTGCGCGCCTTGGTGAAGTTGTCGCGCTGCAGGGTCGCCAGCATTTCACCCATGCTGACGATGTCGCCGGCCAGGTGAGAGGTGATCAGGTGACGCAGGGTGGAAATATCGCGCGGCTCCAGGTTCTGGAACTGACACCCGGTACGACCGGTCTCGCGATCATAGGAGCGGACCTGCAATTCGACGTCCATGGCCAGGCCGAGGTTGTCGATGACGAATTGCAGGCGGGCCTTGTACACATCGCCGGCTTTGAGCGGCAATTGCCCGGCGTTGAACGCCAGGCCACCGGCGGAAAGGTCGATGACGCGGGCTTCAACCGGCGTCCGGTCTGGACCGAAGAATCGCAGCTTGGCCGGAATTTTCACTCGGGCGTGTTGGCGCTGGGCTTCGGATTCATGCACTACATTGGCGTTGACGGCGGTATTCATAGGGGCGATTTCCTGGTTAATTCAATAGAGGGGCGGTCAGACCATCATCAGCAGCACGGCGACAAAAATGCTGCCGGCGGAGAAGGTCATGGTCCGAGACGACCAGGTGTTGAACCAACGTTGAAAGCTGGCGAGATCACGGGTCAGAGAAGTGGGCTGGCGAGTCCAGGACTGTTGGTCGAGGCGGAAGAACACGTAGATCTTCACTAGCGCGCCGACGATCTGGTTGTAATAGAGAATCGCCGGGTAGGCCGGGCCGATTCGGTGACCGGAGAGGGACAACAACACGGTCAGGATCAGGCGGGTAATGCCGATCCACAGCAGGTAAACCAGGATGAACGCGGTGCCGTATTTGAAGCTGGCAATCAGCGCCACGGTCAGGCCCAGCAAGGACGTCCACATCGACACGCGCTGATCGAACAGCACCACCGACGTGAACAGGCCGAGGCGTTTCATCCCCAGGCCCAGGGCACGGGAGTTCTGGCGCAGGTTGTTGCCGTACCAGCGGAACATCAGCTTGCGGCTGGCCTTGATGAAGCTCTTTTCCGGTGGGTGTTCCACGGTGTTGATCGCGGCGTCCGGCACGTAGAAGGTGTCGTAGCCCAGGCGCATCAGGCTGAACCAGCTCGACTTGTCGTCACCGGTAAGGAACTTGAAACGACCCAGGCGCCAGTGTTGCAGCGAGTCGCTTTCCACGTCGGCAATGAATTCCGGGTTGGTGACCACCGTGGCACGGAACACCGACATGCGCCCGGTCATGGTCAATACGCGCTTGGACAGGGCCATCGAGCACATGTTGATGTGGCGCTGGGCGAAACGCAGCTTGTGCCATTCGCTCATGATGTAGCCGCCGCGCACTTCGCAGAACTCGTTGGTGGTCAGGCCGCCGACGTTGCCGAACAGCTGGAACCACGGCACGGTCTTGCGCACCGTGCCTTCGCCGAGCACGGTGTCGCCGTCGATCACGGCCACTACGGCGCGGTCGTCCGGCAAGTGGCGCGAGATGGCGCGGAAACCGTAGGCCAGGCCGTCACGTTTGCCGGTGCCGGGAATGCGCACGAAGTCGAGTTTGACCCGGGCCGGCGGGTTCATCCGCGACCAGAGGCTCTTCACCAGCAGCTCATCGGACATTTCCACGATCGAGCAGACCATGGTGGTCGGCAGGCCGCAGTCGATGGCTTCGCGGATCACCGAGGCGTAAACCTGCGCGGTGGTCAACGCGTCGATGCGGAAACTGGTGACCATCAAAAACACGTGGGACGGGTCTGCCGCTTTACCCAGCTTGCGCACTTTGCGCCGCAGGTGCGGGTAGACCACGTACAGAAACAGCATGCCGCGCAGAAAGTGCGTGGCGCCCATCGAGTAACGCCAGATGCCGATGAACCCGATCAGGAAAATGAAGTCCTTCGACTCGGAGTCGAACGTGGACRCAGGCAGCGCCATGGCGATGCCCATCAGTAAACTTAGGTAAAACAGCCAACCGGCGGCCTGAAGAAGGCCGTGCTTTAGCCTGTGCATAATCGGAATCCTAAAGTCAGTTGCAAGCCCCGCGCCCCTGTAGGAGCACGGCTTGCCGGCGATGGCGATCTCAAGTCCGTTATCGCCGGCAAGCCGTGCTCCTACAGGTGTTTCATCCGCGAAAGCGCGGTATCAGAGACGGGATTCCGGATTACCAGCAGATGCCTTCGGTGCGGCCGCTGACGCTGGTGGCTTTGGACATGAAGCCCACCAGGTCAACCACTTGCTTGCCATGTGGGGCGTTCTGCGCGAGGGCGCGGAATTTCTCGTCACGGTTGCCGAGGATGATCACGTCGGAGTTGTTGATCACGTCGTCGAAGTCGGCGTTGAGCAGCGACGAGACGTGAGGGATTTTCGACTCGATGTAATCGCGGTTCGCACCGTGGACACGGGCGTATTCGACGTTGCTGTCGTAGATGCTCAGGTCAAAACCCTTGCCGATCAGCATTTCTGCCAGATCCACCAGCGGGCTTTCGCGCAGGTCATCGGTGCCGGCCTTGAAGCTCAGACCCAGCAGGGCCACTTTGCGTTTGTCGTGGCTGGAAACGATGTCGAAGGCGTTCTGCACCTGGGATTCGTTGCTGCGCATCAGCGAGTTCAGCAGTGGCGCTTCCACGTCCAGGGAACTGGCGCGGTAGGTCAGGGCGCGCACGTCTTTTGGCAGGCAAGAACCGCCGAACGCGAAACCTGGGCGCATGTAGTACTGGGACAGGTTCAGGGTCTTGTCCTGGCAGACCACTTCCATCACTTCACGGCCATCGACGCCGACAGCCTTGGCGATGTTGCCGATCTCGTTGGCGAAGGTGACCTTGGTGGCGTGCCACACGTTGCAGGTGTACTTGATCATCTCGGCAACGGCGATGTCCTTGCGGATGATCGGCGCGTCGAGTTCTTCGTACAGCGATTGCAGAACGTCACCCGATGCTTTGTCGAACTCGCCGATGACGGTCATTGGCGGCAGGTCGTAGTCGGCGATCGCGGTGCTTTCACGCAGGAACTCAGGGTTCACCGCAACACCGAAATCAACACCGGCTTTCTTGCCGGAGCAGTCTTCCAGAATCGGGATTACGACGTTAGCCACGGTGCCCGGCAACACGGTGCTGCGAACCACGATGGTGTGGCGGGTGGTCTTGTCGCGCAGGACAAAACCGATTTCGCGGCACACGGCTTCGATGTAGTTCAGTTCCAGGTCGCCGTTTTTCTTGCTCGGCGTACCGACGCAGATCATCGACAAGTCGGTGTCACGAATCGCCTCGGCGAAGTTGGTGGTGCCGCGCAGGCGGCCCGTATCGATACCCTTGCGCAGAAGTTCGCCCAGGCCCGGTTCAACGATCGGTGATTTGCCGGCGTTGATCATATCGATTTTGTCTTTGGCAACATCGACGCCAACGACGTCATGGCCCCGTGCAGACAGGCAACCGGCACACACTGCGCCGACGTAACCCAAACCAAATATGCTGATGCGCATCGCAATTACCTCACTGTTATCAAGACTGTATTCAACGAGCCATTAGATGGCCGGAGTTAATGGTGTTTTGCGGTCATAGTGCACTCGAAAGTGCGCCGTACAGGCGCCACAATGCCGTGTGCAGACATACATAAGTTCCGAGTGTCTAAATAAGTGCACTCAAGATGTGCGTAACTAGGCCTTATTATTATGACGTGCCCTGTTATGCAGCCGATCCTCTGGCCTGAGGACGCTTGTGCAAAGGTCTTGCGCGCTCAATGCCAGGCGAAAAGCCCGTAAATCAAGCGGTTGGGTGCTCAGGTGAGCACGTTTATAGGGGCGCTGCCTTGGCCGTGCAGGTGATATTAATGATGCGTATCTCCTGTCC
Organism: Pseudomonas sp. P1_F1_2; assembly: GCF_056405815.1. Classification (NCBI taxonomy): domain Bacteria; kingdom Pseudomonadati; phylum Pseudomonadota; class Gammaproteobacteria; order Pseudomonadales; family Pseudomonadaceae; genus Pseudomonas; species Pseudomonas sp. P1_F1_2. Next base: position 8,561 of record NZ_JBFUBK010000148.1, read on the forward strand.
TTTGTGTGTTGTCCAAATAAGTGACTCATGTTCAGAAGTTAATGTGACAACTTCGCTGCGTGAATCGCTTGTCTGCGTAAGTTATCTCGTACAAGCACGTTGATAATCGTTACCGGTGGTATGAGCGACGCATCTGGACATAGTTCCAGCCCATTCATCGCGGAATCTGAAATTTTTTGAAATATTGAGAAAGATGGCACTACTTTCATTGTGATGGCACTTGCTGTTTCACCCTTGATACATAGGGTGATAACCGAGTTCGATAGTTTTATGCCACTACCGATAAAAATTTTCAGTGCCACTACTGAAAAAAAAGTTCGAAGTCGAGTGAAACTAAAGTTAAAAAACGAGGTGATGTATTTTTGACGCCAATAAAACGACGAGACGGAAGGGGAATTGTTGGACGATCGGCCGTCGGCGCACGACGAGGTTATGGATGTCGTGCGCCGTAGAGTGGTTTTATTCGGGAGCGTGATCGCGCAGGAACACCAGATTGTCCGGTTTGGACTGCTCGGCGCTGTAGCGGTAACCCTGAACGTCAAATTGCTTGAGGTCGGCAGGGTTGTTGATGCGCTCTTCAATGACGAAGCGGCTCATCATGCCGCGGGCTTTTTTCGCGTAGAAACTGATGATCTTGTACTGGCCGTTCTTCAGGTCCTTGAAGTCGGTATTGATGATGCGTGCGTTCAGGGCGTTGCGTTTGACGGCCGAGAAGTACTCTTTGGACGCCAGGTTCAGCAGCACGTCATCACCTTGATCGGCCAAGGCTTCGTTCAGCCATTCGCTGATTCGCGTGCCCCAGAAGGCATACAGGTCCTTGCCGCGGGCATTGGCCAGTTTGGTGCCCATCTCCAGCCGATACGGTTGCATCAGATCCAGAGGACGCAGCAGGCCATACAGTCCGGACAACATGCGCAGATGCTGTTGGGCGTAGTCGAAATCGGCTTCGCTGAAGGTTTGTGCATTCAGGCCGGTGTACACGTCGCCTTTAAAAGCCAGCAACGCTTGCTTGGCGTTTTCCGGGGTAAACGCTGGCGTCCAGCTGCCGAAACGCGCGGCGTTGAGCCCGCCGATCTTGTCGGAGACGTGCATCAGCTCGCTGATTTGCGCCGGTGTCAGGTCGCGCAGCTGCATGATCAATTCCTGGGAATGATCGAGGTACTGCGGCTGGGTAAAGCGCTGGGTTGCCGGCGGTGTTTCGTAATCGAGGGTCTTGGCGGGTGAAATCACCATCAGCATGAAGTCGTCTCCTGTAATCGTGGGCGCGATTCTAGGGGGTAGAGCCGGATGACTCCAGCTATCAACGTGATAGGTGCCGGACGGTGATCGTTCCCACGCTCTGCGTGGGAATGCAGCCAGTGACGCTCCGCGTCATCGTCGAAGCGGACGCGGAGCGTCCGAAGAGGCGTTAATCAAGGTGTAGCCGCTGTCGAGCAACGCGAGGCTGCGCTCTTTTGATCGTCTCGATATATAGTGCGGCGCGGGTTTTGTTATGGAGACATCCCATTGCGTATCGTTTTTATTTTTTCAGCCTGGCTGTTGAGCTTTGGTGCCTTGGCGGCGCCGGGCGATCTGGCGACGTTTGATCGCAGCACCTGGCCTGAAAAGCTCACCAGCCCGACCCTGTTCGACGTAGCGTCGCGGGGCGAAATCCTCATGTTTGCACGGGTGCTGCTGGCCAGCGAATCGCTGGATGAGCCGGCCCTGGCCCAGCGCCTGGGGTTGCGCAAGATCAATCTGGAAGCGGTCAACCAACTGCGCCAGCGTCTGTGGCAGCGCCTGCTGACCAACTACAACTTCGCCCAGCAAAGCTGTGATCAGGATGCTTCGTTCTGTTTCCTGGTCGAGGACATGGAAACCCTGCGCGGGCAAGCGGCCAAGTTCCAGGTCAGCGACGAGAGCTACTACATCAAGTGGGCCGAGCCAAGCCGTTTGTTCCACGCGCAGTACCTGGACGAGCAATTGCGCAAGGCTGCTCTGTTTCCGCAGACCAGCAGTGAAGTCGATCGTTTTGGCGACTACGAGCGCAACGGCGATGCGATGCATGACCGGTTGTTTTTGCTGACCTTCGACAGCGCGGCCAACGTCGCCCCCGACAACACCGGCTGGGTCGCCGAGTACCTGCGAAAATCGAACATGAGCGGCACGTTCTTCGTCCTCGGCAAGGATATTCAGGCGCGTCTGGCCGAGCGCTCGGTGGCGAGCCTGCAAGCGATGTACTCGCAGCAATGCATCGGCGTGCAGGGCTGGGAGTTCCGCTCCCATAGTCACTGGCAGGATTGGCAGGATTCGGTGCGACGCAGCGTCGAGCTGGTCAAAAGCAAATTGCCGGAAAATTATGTACCGCTGTTTCGCCCGCCCGACGGTCAACGTCGCTCCGATGCCGAAGGCTTCTTCAACGCCCAGGGCTTGCAGGTGGCGTTGTGGGATATCGATGCACAGGACGGGGCGGGCAAGCTCAAGGGCAACCCCAGCGCGCAGCGTGTGCTGACGCTGATGCTGCTGTGGCGCCACGGCGTGATCAATTTCAATGTGAAGCAGGACGCGGTGAAAACGGCGATGCCCTGGCTCATTACGCAAACGGCGCAAAGCGGGATCGGTTGGGAGGATTGTCAGGACGCGTTTCGCTGAAAATGGAAAGAGCCCGTAAACATTGGGCTAAAGGCGGTTTTTTGAGGGATTTCGCAGCAGGCGGACTTCCGACTTTAAACGGGTGGTGGCAGTCCGCCAAGTGCTATTGGTCATTCTGAAAAATAAACTTCAAAAAAACGTCAAAGTGCTTTTTTCTGTCACATGTTTTGGAGTATTACGAAGACAGACCGCCGAAACCTGCAACACAGGTGGCGTCTTCCAAGACCCGTTTGTTTGCAGTCACTTGATTCTCCGCAGGTGAGATTCGGCGGCCACTTCGAGGCGCAGCACCGCCCAGGTATTGCGTCTACTGGCTCCCACAAAGGTGACCGAGTATGGATGATCACGGACGTAGCTCTTCTTCCAACCAGCCAATCCTTTATGTACTCGATACCAACGTATTGATTCACGATCCAAACGCGCTGCTCAATTTCGAAGAACACCACGTCGCCATCCCGATGACCGTCCTTGAAGAGCTGGACAAGCTCAAGAGCGGGCATCACAGCGTGGCTGCGGAATGCCGTCAGGCGATTCGCCTGATCGACAAGACGCTGGGCGATGCCAGTCCTGAAGACGTAGAGCTTGGTGTACCGATCCAGCGCGGCAAAAGTGGGCCCAAGGGTTTGCTGTCAATTCTGATGAGCAAGCGCACCGAGCCGAATATCATTCTGCCCGAGCACCTGAACGACAACATCATCATCAACCAGTTGATCGATCTGCACGCGCGCTCGCCCAAGCTGCCCGTCGTGCTGGTCACCAAAGACATCAACATGCGCCTCAAGGCCCGGGCGTGCGGGATCGCGGCCGAGGACTACAGCACCGACCAATTGGTTGACGACGTTTCATTGCTGCCCAACGGCTACCACAACATGACCGGCTCTTTCTGGGACCGTGTGAGCAAGGTTGAAACCCGTCAGGACCATGGCCGCACCTGGCACGAGGTGCAGTTGATTGACAACCTGCCGGCGGTGCACATCAACGAGTTCATCATTGATGAGCAGGGGTTTGTCGGCTGGATCAAGGAAATTGCAGAAGACCGTTTGCTGATCCTCGACCTGCACCAGGAACCGCTGCTGCATCAGGAAGCCTGGGGCCTGAAACCGCGTGACATCTATCAGAGCCTGGCGCTGTATGCCTTGCTCGATCCTGATATCCACCTGGTCAACCTGTCCGGTGCAGCCGGTTCGGGTAAAACCATCCTCGCGCTGGCGGCGGCGATCGAGCAGACCATGGTCAGCAAACGCTATCGCCGAATCATTGCCACTCGTAGCGTGCAGGGCCTGGACCAGGAGATCGGCTTCCTGCCCGGCACCGAAGCGGAAAAAATGGAGCCATGGCTGGGCGCTATCACCGACAACCTCGAAGCCTTGCACATGGATGACGAAAACACCCATGGCAGCGTCGACTACATCCTCAGCAAAGTGCCGTTGCAGTTCAAATCCCTCAACTACATCCGAGGTCGCAGCTTCCAGCAGAGCCTGATTTTGATCGATGAATGCCAGAACCTGACCCCGCACCAGATGAAAACCATCATCACCCGTGCCGGCGCCGGTTCCAAAGTGGTGTGCCTGGGCAACCTGGCGCAGATCGACACCCCTTACCTGTCCGCGACCAGCTCCGGGCTGACCTACCTGACCGAACGCTTCAAAGACTTCCCCAACGGTGTGCACATCACCCTGCAAGGGGTGCCTCGTTCGATTCTGGCCGAATACGCAGAGTCGCATTTGTAACTGCTTCATCGAAACCGGGCGGCCTTCACAGGTCGCCCGGTTTTTTTGTGCCCAACCCAAATCAAATGTGGGAGCGGGCTTGCTCGCGAATGCGGTGTATTTGACCCGCAGGTTTACAATCGACGCTCCTGATCAGGAGTAACCCTGTGCTGACTCATCTCGATTCCCAAGGTCGCGCCAACATGGTCGACGTCACCGAAAAAGCCGTGACGTTCCGTGAAGCGACGGCCCAAGCGCTGGTGCGCATGCTGCCCGAAACGTTGCAGATGATCGTCAGTGGCGGTCATCCCAAAGGGGATGTGTTTGCCGTGGCGCGTATTGCCGGCATTCAGGCGGCGAAGAAAACCAGCGATCTGATTCCTCTGTGCCATCCGCTGATGCTGACTGGGGTCAAAGTCGAACTCAGTGCCGAAGGCGACGATACCGTGCGCATCGTTGCGCGCTGCAAATTGTCCGGGCAGACCGGCGTCGAGATGGAAGCGCTGACCGCCGCCAGCGTGGCAGCCCTGACTATCTATGACATGTGCAAGGCTGTGGATCGCGGCATGACCATCGAAAGCGTGCGACTGCTGGAGAAGGTCGGCGGCAAGAGCGGTCATTTCCAGGCGGATCCATCATGAACGTCACCGTGAAGTTTTTTGCTCGTTACCGTGAAGCACTCGGTGTGGACTCGGTAAAGGTTCAAGGCGATTTCGCTACGGTTGATGACGTGCGCGCGCAGTTGGCCCAACGTGACGGTGCTGATGTATTGAGCGAGCAGAACTTGATGTGCGCCCGCAACGAAGACCTGTGCCAGCTCGACGAACCTGTCAGCGATGGCGATGAAGTCGCGTTTTTCCCGACCGTGACCGGGGGCTGAGCCATGGCGATTCGCGTGCAGCCTGCGCCGTTCGATCCGGGTGCCGAAGTCAACGCCATGCACGCTGCCAATGTGGGCGTGGGCGCGGTGGTGAGTTTTGTCGGCTACGTGCGCGACTTTAATGACGGCCTCGATGTGGCCGGGATGTTTCTTGAACACTACCCGGGCATGACCGAAAAAGCGCTTGGCAAAATTGCCATCGAAGCCGAGCAACGCTGGCCGCTGTTGAAGCTGGAAGTGTTGCACCGCATCGGTGCCCTGGAGCCGGGGGAACCGATCGTCTTCGTTGGTGCCGCCAGCGCCCATCGTCAGGCCGCCTTCGATGCCTGTGCCTTTGTCATGGATTACCTGAAAACCCGCGCGCCGTTCTGGAAAAAGGAAAACACCAGCGACGGCCCGCGTTGGGTGGAAGGG
>NZ_JBFUBK010000149.1:0-13001 GCF_056405815.1 Pseudomonas sp. P1_F1_2
GGGTTTGCGACTGCTACGCAGCCGGACGCAGGCTTCGCCAGCTGCTACAGGATTGAGTGTTGGCTAGGCCATTGCGCGGCGTTTGAGTAGCAGCGTTAGACCCAACCCGGTTACCGACAACAACGCCGCGCTGAAGAATATCCACGTATACCCCAGGTTCAACGCGACCGCGCCCATCAGTGGCCCGGCAATCGCCAGTGCCAGATCAAAAAACACCGCATAGGCACTCAAACCCGCGCCGCGACTGGAGTTGGGGACTTGCTTGATCGCCTCGACGCCGAGCGCCGGGTAAACCAGCGACAAGCCAAAACCGGTCAGGCCCGCACCAATCAACGCATAGCCGGTGGAGGGCGCTAGCCACAGCAGCGCCAGGCCCACGGTTTCAATGCACATGCAGGCAATGGCCGAAGTGAATCCACCGAACCGGCTGATGCTGGAGATGAACAACAGACGCGCCAGAATAAAGCAGACGCCGAATACGGTCAGGCAATACGCGGCACCGGCCCAACCACGGCTGACGTAGTACAAGGTAATAAAAGTGGTGAGCGTGCCATAACCGATGGACGCCAGGCTCAGGCTTGCACCAAACGGCGCAATGCGCCCGAACACCGCCCAAAAGGGCAGCCGCTCACCGCGAACCACCGGCACCGACGGTTTGTTGCGGATCAGCAGCAACGCGCCCAGCGCCAGCAGCGACAGTGCGATCCCCAGACTGGCGAAACCATAGTCGGCGACCATCACCACACCCAGTGGCGCACCGATGGCAATGGCGCCGTACGACGCGATGCCGTTCCAGGAAATGGAACGGGCGGTGTGCTCTGCGCCGACCTGGCCCATGCACCAACTGATGGTGCCCACGCCGATCAGTCCTTGAGCGATTCCGAGCAACAGGCGCCCGGCGATCAAGATCAACAGACTCACCAGCGGCATGCTCTGCAGCAACGTCGAAATCAGCGTCAACACGCCGCTCAGCACTATCCCGGACAACCCGTAGACAATCGCCCGCTTGGTGCCAATGCTGTCCGACATGCGCCCGGCCATCGGGCGGCTGAGCAAGGTGGCCAGGTACTGCGAGCCAATGGTCAGCCCCGCGATGATCGCGCTGAAACCTAGTTGTTCATGGACATACCCCGGCAACACCGCAATCGGCAGACCGATGCAGAGGAAGGCAATAAAGGTATAAAAAACGATAGAGACGATCTGCAGGGTGATCGTCAGGGAGCTTTGCGGGGGCAACTGCTGCGCAGACATGAGGGCTCGTTCGCGGGCGGCGGTGGGAGAGCTGCATCATGGCGTGGGCTTGAAATAAAAGAAAGCAGGCTAACTATTTTGTTGTGGCGATGATCGTTCCCACGCTCTGCGTGGGAATGCCTCAACGGACGCTCCACGTTCGGTTCCGGAAGGGACGCGGAGCATCCCGGGCTGCATTCCCACGCGGAGCGTGGGAACAATCGATGAAATGCAAAAAGCCCCGTCACAAGGACAGGGCTTTCAGTTGAAGCAGGGCAGCTATTTAGAACACTACACCCTGGCTGCGCAGGTAATCGTCATAGGTGCCGCTGAAATCGATCACGCCGCTAGGGCTGAGTTCGATAATGCGGGTGGCCAACGACGATACGAACTCACGGTCGTGGCTGACGAAGATCAGCGTGCCCGGGTAGTTTTCCAGCGCCAGGTTCAGCGCCTCGATGGATTCCATGTCCAAGTGGTTGGTCGGTTCGTCCATGATCAGCACGTTCGGCTTTTGCAGGATCAGTTTGCCGAACAGCATGCGGCCTTGCTCACCACCGGAAATGACCTTGACCGACTTGAGGATCTCGTCGTTGGAGAACAGCATGCGCCCCAGGGTGCCGCGAACGATTTGCTCGCCGCCCTGAGTCCACTGGCCCATCCAGTCGAACAGGTTGCAGTCGTCTTCGAAGTCGTGTGCGTGGTCCTGGGCGTAGTAGCCCAGCTCGGCGGCGTCGGTCCATTTTACGGTGCCGGCATCCGGGGTCAGTTCGTTGACCAGGGTGCGCAGCAGGGTGGTTTTACCGATACCGTTCGGGCCGATGATCGCTACGCGCTCGCCCGCTTCAACCTGGAAGCTGAAGTCCTTGAACAGGGGCTTGCCGTCGAAGCCTTTGGCCATGCGCTCGACGATGACCGCCTGACGGTGCAGCTTCTTGGTTTGTTCGAAACGGATGAACGGGCTCACACGGCTCGAAGGCTTGACCTCGGCCAGCTGGATCTTGTCGATTGCCTTGGCGCGGGAGGTGGCCTGCTTGGCTTTCGAGGCGTTGGCCGAGAAGCGGCTGACGAACGATTGCAGTTCCGAGATCTGCGCCTTCTTCTTGGCGTTGTCCGACAGCAGTTGCTCGCGGGACTGGGTCGCTACGGTCATGTACTCGTCGTAGTTGCCCGGGAACAGACGCAACTCGCCGTAATCCAGGTCAGCCATGTGGGTGCACACGCTGTTCAGGAAGTGACGGTCGTGAGAGATGATGATCATTAGGCTGGAGCGCTGGGTCAGAATGTTTTCCAGCCAGCGGATGGTGTTGATGTCCAGGTGGTTGGTCGGTTCGTCGAGCAACAGCACTTCAGGATCGGAGAACAGCGCCTGAGCCAGCAATACACGCAGTTTCCAGCCTGGGGAAACCTCGCTCATCGGGCCAAAGTGTTGCTCGATGCCGATACCCAGGCCCAGCAACAGCTCGCCGGCACGGGATTCGGCGGTGTATCCGTCCATTTCGGCGAATTCGGTTTCCAGCTCGGCCACGGCCATGCCGTCTTCTTCGGTCATTTCCGGCAGCGAGTAGATGCGATCGCGCTCGGCCTTGACCTTCCACAGCTCTTCGTGACCCATGATCACGGTATCGATCACGGTGAATTCTTCGTAGGCGAACTGGTCCTGGCGCAATTTACCCAGACGCACGTTCGGCTCGAGCATGACCTGGCCGCCGGACGGCTCGAGGTCGCCACCGAGGATTTTCATGAAAGTCGACTTGCCGCAACCGTTGGCGCCGATCAGGCCGTAGCGGTTACCCGCGCCGAACTTGACCGAAACGTTTTCGAATAGCGGCTTGGCGCCGAACTGCATCGTGATGTTAGCTGTAGAGATCAAAGGTTTTTCCTGCGAAGCATTCAGAGTAGCTAGGGTTGCGGCAGTACCGATTCAGTACCCGTTTCCGGTATTCAAACCACGGGAAATGCATCCCGGTCAGAAGCGGAAGGTCCATCTGGCAATAAGTGGACAGCAGCATATGGAGCGCTTGGCCCGAGTCGAAGTGCGCTGAGACGGGGTTCATTCCCGTCATCAACCAAGGGGGGCGCGTAATGTTTGGCGGCGATTGTACTGGTCTGGCTCTTTAAACGATAGGGCGTTGAGCCCGCTCGATCGCATTGACGGTATCCACCAACAGATTTTCACCGCTGGAAGCTAACTTTTTGTGACGACCAGTGGCTAAAATGCAATTTTTCAACACGATAACGATAGCCGGTACATGCCTGGCGACGATGCTACCAGGGCCGCCGTTTCGTTTTCACGTCCAACGTGTGATGGTTTTTGTGAAACTGATCATTGCCTTTATTTACCTGGTCTCCATTGCATACGTGCACTTGCGTGGGCGCGTGCGCCACAGGTTGGGCCGCCAGTTGAGTGATCACTCTTCGTTTCTGGCGCCACTCAATTGCTTCTTGTATCTGTTTTCGAAAATCCCCACCAAACCGTATCTGGATCCAGCTGATTTTCCGGATTTGAGCCCGTTGCAGGCGCATTGGCAAGACATCCGCGCCGAAGGCCAGAACCTGTTGAACGCCGGAGAGATCAAACGCTCTGATCAATACAACGACGTCGGCTTCAACTCGTTCTTCAAATCGGGCTGGAAACGTTTTTACCTGAAATGGTACGGCGACAGCCATCCTTCGGCGATGAAGCTCTGCCCGCGCACCACTGAATTGGTCCAAGGCATTGGCTCGATCAAGGCCGCGATGTTCGCAGAACTGCCACCGGGTTCCAGGCTGGTCCGTCATCGCGATCCTTATGCCGGTTCCTACCGTTATCACTTGGGCCTGGAAACGCCGAACGAAGAAGGTTGCTACATCAATGTCGACGGCCAGAACTACCATTGGCGCGATGGCGAAGCGGTGATGTTCGACGAAACCTTCATTCATTACGCCGAAAACACCACGCAGCAAAACCGCATCATCCTGTTTTGCGACATCGAGCGCCCGATGAAGTATCGCTGGGCGGCAGTGTTCAACGACTGGTTTAGCCGGACCGTGATGTCGGCGGCCGGTGCGCCAAACGATGCGGGTGACAGGACCGGCGGCATCAACCGCCTGTTCACCCGGATCTACAAAATCCGCCTGCGTGGCAAAGCGCTGAAAAAGCGCAACCGCAAGCGCTACTACCTGGAAAAGTGGGCGATCTTTGCCGGGTTGCTCGTGCTGATTTTTCTGATCTGAAGGCCTGGCTAACCACGAGAAGTCCTAGTGGCTTTTTTCGGTGCCGTCGGTTTGGCTTTGGCGCTGCCCTTGCTTCCCAGGCTACGTTTAAGCAATTCGGTCAGATCAATCACATCCGCTGTTTTGCGCGCCTCTTCACCGGTCGCTGTCTCGACATCCTCGATCTTGCCTTCATTGGCCTTTTTCTCGACCAGCGCCATGATCTTGTCTTCGAAGCTGTCGCGGTAGTCCTCAGGTTTCCAGTCGGCGCTCATGTCTTGCACCAGGCGTTTGGCCATATCGAGTTCACCCTTGGCCAGTTCGGGCTTGGTCACCTCGCTGCCCAGCTCGAGCGTATCGAGGCTGCGCACTTCGGCGGGCCAACGCAACATCACCAATACCATTGAAGACTCCAGCGGCATCAACGCCGCCAGGTGCTGACGTGTGTGCAGCACTACATGGGCGAGGGCGACTTTATTGGTTTTGCTCAACGTTTCGCGCAACAGCGCGTACACCTTGCCACCGCGTTTATCAGGGGCGAGGTAGTAGGGCGTATCGATGTTTTGCAGGGGGATCTGCTCACGGTCGACAAAGGAAAAGATGTCGATGGTTTGGGTGGATAAAGGGTGCGCCGATTTGATTTCCTCTTCGCTGAGGACCACGTACCGACCTTTTTCGTATTGCACACCTTTGACGATGTGCTCCTTGGTGACTTCTTTGCCGGTGACCTTGTTTACCCGCTTGTACCCGACCGGCTCCATGCTGCGGCTGTCGAGCCAGTCGAAATCCACCCCTTGGGAGGATGTCGCCGAGACCAGCGCCACAGGGATATGCACCAGCCCGAAACTGATTGCGCCTTTCCAGATTGCCCGTGCCATGGTCGTCTTCCCGAAAGTGATAATCAGGTGACCGGCGGCCTCACGCAAAAGTTTCAGCCGGTTGTGTGGCCCTGGCCTGGCGGCGTAGTCAACTCGTGTTACACCTTGTGAAGGAGGTTTTAGTTAACAAATCCGAACCTCGGGCGTAGCGTGCTATCGAAGACACTATCCACGTCGAGAGGCTCCCTCCATGAACAGATATGTGCTCGGCTGCACCACCCTGACGCTGAGTTGTTTGCTGAGCAGTCTGGCGAACGCATCGCCAGTGCAATCGTCATCATTGCTCCTGGCGCAAAGCCCGACGGGGGCTTCCAGCAATCCCTATAACAGCCCGATTCGCCGAGCCAACCCGAACAGCATGCAAGGCTCGCAATCCAGTGCCCCGGCCATTCGCGGGCCAAACACCATGCCGGTGCCACGGCCTCCGACCCTGGATAACGGCGGCATCGGCAACCGTTATCCTTCGACCCCATCAACGCCCTCCAGCCCGCCGACATTCATTCCCAATCCACCTCCGCGCGATACAGGCACCAGTAACCGTTGAACCGGAACGATAAAAAAGGAAGCGTGCATGTTGCGTAAAACCCTACTGGCCACCTTGTGCGTCAGCGCCCTCATCACCGCTGCGGCCCCCGTGTTCGCGGCCACGACTCAGGATCTGCAAAGCGAGCAGGGCACCCTGCAAGTCACCACGCTCGCCAAGGGGCTGGAGCATCCATGGTCGCTGGCATTCCTGCCGGATCGCACGGGCATGCTGGTGACCGAGCGGCCCGGTCATCTGCGCGTCGTCAGCGTTGACGGGAAAATCTCCGACCCGATTGATGGTGTACCGAAGGTCTGGGCCAAAGGCCAGGGCGGCTTGCTGGATGTGGTGCTGTCCCCCGACTTCAAGCAAGACCGCACGGTTTACCTGTCGTATGCCGAAGGGGGTGGGGCGGGGGACAAGGCTGGCACGGCGGTAGGCCGGGGGCAATTGTCCGAAGACCTGAAAACCCTGAGGAATTTCCAGGTGATCTTCCGCCAGGAGCCGAAGCTTTCTGTCGGCAACCACTTCGGTTCACGATTGGTGTTCGACCGTGATGGCTATCTGTTCATCACGCTCGGTGAAAACAATGACCGGCCAACGGCTCAGGACCTCGACAAGCTGCAAGGCAAAGTCGTACGGATTTACCCGGACGGCAAAGTGCCGGACGACAATCCCTTTGTCGGTCAGGCAGGCGTACGTCCGGAAATCTGGTCCTATGGCCAGCGTAACCCGCAAGGCGCAGCGCTCAATCCATGGACCGGCGTTCTCTGGGAGAACGAACACGGACCTCAGGGCGGTGATGAATTGAACATCATCGAACGCGGGAAAAACTACGGCTGGCCGCTGGCAACCCACGGCATCAACTATTCGGGCCAGCCGATCCCCGAAGCCAAAGGCAATTCCGCCGAAGGCACGGTGGCGCCTCATCATGTCTGGGAGAAGTCCCCGGGGTTGAGCGGACTGGCGTTCTACGACAGTGATCGATTCAAGGCCTGGCAGCACAACGCGTTCATCGGGGCGCTGGTCAGCCAGGAACTGATTCGCTTGCAGTTCGATGGCGACAAAGTGGTTCACGAAGAGCGATTGCTCGGTGAACTCAAGGCGCGAATCCGCGATGTGCGCCAAGGCCCGGATGGGTACTTGTATGTGTTGACCGATGAGGACAATGGCGCGCTGTACAAGGTGGGCCTGAAATAACCCCGGTGGTCGCACCGGCCCCTGTAGCAGCTGGCGCAGCCTGCGCCGGCCGGTCCGTGCTCGGGCGCAGCAGTCCTACAATCATCCAGACGAAAATTGGCCATTGACTTGCCATCAACCCAAGGCTAATTTCCAGCCATGACTTCCACCGTATTGCGCTGCCAGCCAAGCATTATTACCGCCATTCCTTATCTGGCGGGCTAGCTCACGACTGCAGCACCCAACCCGCCCTAGAGGCGGGTTTTTACTTTCTGTCTCTCGGGCCCCGAACAACGCCAGGAGACGACCATGACCAGCACGCACGCCCAACAGACCTTGCTTGAGCACTATGTAAAAAAGATCCTCGCCGCGCCGGTGTACGAACTGGCGGTGCGCACGCCGTTGCAAGCGGCACCGGGGTTGTCCGAAGCCTTGGGCAATCAGGTCCTGCTCAAGCGCGAGGATTTGCAACCGACGTTCTCCTTCAAGATCCGGGGCGCCTACAACAAACTGGTTCAGCTCAGTGATGAGCAAAAAGCGCGTGGCGTGATCACCGCCTCGGCAGGCAATCATGCGCAAGGTGTGGCGCTGGCAGCGCGGGAGTTGGGGATTGCCGCGACCATCGTCATGCCGTGCACCACGCCGGAACTGAAAGTGCTCGGGGTTCGCAGTCGTGGGGCAGAGGCGGTGTTGCACGGTGAGAGTTTTCCGTTCGCCCTCGATCATGCGCTGGGCCTGGCCGAGCAAACCGGTCGCACCTTTGTTTCGCCCTTCGACGACCCGGATGTCATTGCCGGGCAAGGCACGGTGGCGATGGAGATCCTGCGCCAGCATCAAGGCCCGTTGGATGCGATCTTTGTTCCGGTGGGCGGTGGAGGTTTAATCGCCGGCATCGCCGCGTACGTCAAATACCTGCGCCCTGAAGTGCGCATCATCGGCGTCGAGTCAGAACATTCGGCGTGTCTGGCCGCTGCACTGCAAGCAGATGAGCGAGTGGTCCTGCCGAATGTCGGCACCTTCGCCGATGGCGTGGCGGTGGCACAGATCGGCGCCTATGGCTTCGAAGTCTGCCGATTTTGCGTCGATGAGGTGATGACGGTCAGCAATGACGAACTCTGCGCCGCGATCAAGAACATCTACGACGATACCCGCTCGATCACCGAACCGTCCGGCGCGCTGGCCGTCGCCGGGATCAAGAAGTACGTGGCGCAAACCGGTGCCCGGGGTCAAACGCTGGTGGCGATCGACTCGGGGGCCAACATCAACTTCGACAGTTTGCGCCACGTGGCCGAGCGTGCGGCATTGAGTGCCATCCCGGCGTGAGGCAGGGCGTGGTTACTCCTGAACGGCGTTCTCGACCTTGCTCGACGCCGACCAGATCCGATAGCGGACTTCGATGTCTTTCGGCACGTAAAGCACGATCGGCAGCTTGCTGTTGTAACGCAACATGAAGCCGTCACCGACCACCGGCACGAAGTCTTTTTTGCTCTTGCCGTCAGGGCAGGCCATCAACGTGCTCATCGGCCCGATGACGTTTTCCAGTCGGTAGAACGGGTACCCCCAGCCTTCAAGGTTTTTTTCCTCAAGCATCCCGCCCAGCCGTTGGCGATTGCAGTCCACGGTCAGGGTTTTGCCGGCGAGGATTTCAACCTGAAAGTCGTCCTCTTTGGCTTGCGGGGCGAGGTGAATGACCTGGCGGGTAAAACCGCTTTCGGGTTTTGGAAAGGGAGCGACGGTTTCAAGCTTCGCGGCATGTGCCACGGTTGACAGTCCGGCAACGATTAGCCCGACAGCCGAAGTGAACGTCAAAGAACCCATGATGCCTCCTTGCTGGTGATGAAGTACGTGGCGGCATTCTTACTGCGCGCAAGGGTTAATGCAAACCCGTGGCGGCTTGTGTGCAGATTGCATGAGCGCTCAAGGTGCTTCTTGCGAATTGCACGGCAGTTTTTATAAGCCCTGGCGCTAAATCATTGATTTACCGATGAGCTGCACGGCGAAATTCGAGGCATGTTTTATGCTTCAGCTGTTCTTAAGCTGGCCGGGATGACACATGAGTCAGCGTCGATCGTTATTGGCAGTCTCACAAAGGAGAGGGTCGCCATGTTTCTTTCTGCCTTGGAACTTCGCAACATCATCGAAAGCAGTTTTTTACCTAAACGCTGCCAATGCACGCTGTCCCCAGAGTTGTTGATGACCGTCAAGGTGTATGCGGACGGTCAAACCGACGCGCTTGACCTGCACGTGACCGGGATCGATGCTTCGGCGCTTAATGGTTGTCGGGAAATCAACGAACTGATCGCCGAACTGCGCACCAAACAACAGTCCGTGGAAATCCCGCACAGAGTAAGCAGCGCTCTTTAGCCCACGGTTTCGAGTTCTACCGACAGGCGCCGGGTCTGAAGAAAGCCCAGGCCCAGCGCCAGCTCAACCAGGACCGCCAGCAATATGCCCGGCCCGGCGTGGCCATTGAGCCATTCACCGAAACCCAATGCGGCCAAACCGAAACAACCCACCATAAAACCGCTGCACAGCGCGCTGCGAGTCACCGACGGCGCCTCGTTTCGAACCCAATAGAAAATCAACCCCAGCGCCGCAAACACCACCGCGCTGCGCCGGGCGACAAGGCCTGTCGCCGTGGAATATTCAATTCCCCAGATCGCCAGCAACTCGTCCGGCATCAAGCCCCAGATCAACGCTAGCAATAGACACAAAGCGGCGGTGAACATCGACAACGTACGAAACGACAACTGCATGGCGAATCCTTGCGGCAGTGAGGGAGGCGCTAGAGCATAACGCCAGAACCCTCACAGTAAAACCGCCAGGTTTCGAATCAGACTGTTCCGTCAGTTTTGATAACTGCACGCGTCGGAAAGCTTCCTGTAGGTGATTTCTTCAGGCTTGCCGGACGTGTCGATGTACTTCATATCGGCGGTGATCACTTTGCATTCGTCGGTCGTCGGCTCTGTCAGGGCCACGACTTTGCCAACGTTCAGCGGCATGCCGTAGTGATAGGGCACGGCTTGGGAAGAGGGTGTGTCGTTGGCCTGGGCAAGCCCGGCAAACGCAGTGCAGGTGAGGGCAGTGGCAAAAATCAGGGTGCGGGTGTTCATGAGGCGATCTCCAGAGCGGGCGGAAAATCAGCTCGACATCAAGGCGTCGAACCTGCCGCACTGGGCATCAGAAGCGTCTGAGGGCGTGCGGTCGTGTTGAGTTTTTAACCACGGCGTTAAGCGATGGTTAACCCACCTGAACGCCGCCTGTCGCGCGGGGTGTTTCTGTCGGATGTTTCGCCGGGTAATAAAGCGACGGCAGCTTCGGCTGGGTCCTACAAGCGTAGGTGACTTATCTACTTTCGCCTGCCGGGTGGGAGCGATTACTGTTTGGGCTCGCTGCAAAATCAGCGGTCGGGTTTGGTCACCTGAAGCAACGCACTTAAGTGTGCCATTATTCGCCCTGCGGACATCTACGTCCTCATGTCGAGTAGTTATGGCGGCTGTGTGCCGGACGCTTTCGAGCGAGCCGATGGTTGTTTCGGTTGACCAAGCCTGTACACAGTCCGCCTCCCACCGTTTGGTCACGGTGTTAGCGGTTTTTTTACAAACAACCGAGTAATTACTATGCCAACGTTCAAACCGTTTCCAGATCGTTATCGCTCACTCAACAGCGGCGTTACCGATTCAAGTCCTTTGGTAATCGACACCGAAGCCAACCCCCAAGACATTCTCGAAGCCGCGCTACAGCGAGTAAGAGCCTCCAGCCAGCTACTTGAAACGCTGCGTTGCCAATGCTTCAAGCACGGTGATGTTCAAGACATTCCGCACATTACTCACGCGCTTTATCTGCTGACGCAGGATGGGTTTGACCTGTTAGCGGTTGCGCAGCAGCGGATGATGGGGTGGAAGGCGCCGGTCTGACGCCTGATCTGTAAAAAAATCCAGCGTTTTTAGGCGCTGGATTTTTTCGTTTTGGATGGGAACTCAGTGATCACACTTAAGCGTCATTGGCGCCAAGCCTCAATACTCCCAAGGTGGTTCGTGAAAGTTATTCATTAAACTGTTGTCGCTCTTTCACTTCCAAGAGTCATAGGGCACACCAAACTTTTCGACGTAGGCTTTTGATTCATTGGAGAGTGACTCGTACTCACCGCCAGACTTACCTTCATACGGCCCACGTGGATCTATCACAGCTTTTACCGTAGTCACTTCGATCGGTGTCATGCACGGACCACCTACCCAGACTTTGGCAATACCTCCGGGGACCAGCCTTATACCGATTGACTGACGATAGCCAGTGATCCATTTCCCATCGGCAGCGCAGAAAACCTTTTCACCCTTAAGCATAATCTCCCGAGTAACCTCAGGGATTTTAATCACCATCAGGTAGGTTTGCGGTTCGACCAACGATTGCCAGCGGACATAGATCTGTTGGGGCAAGTCCGCCCCTGTCACACGTTTTCCGCCTCCGGCAGGCCCTCTTTTCGGCCAACCACGTGGATTGCCGGCGTTGTTGGGAGGCGATTGCATTGACGCGATGCCACTCCCAGCACGCTGAAACACACGGTCCTGAATGTCGACGACATCGGCTGTTTCGATCCAGACCTCCATGTAGTCAGGAGCCGAGAATCCCAAGTACCAGGATTTGTAAGGCATTGACTGGCTGTTAGCAAATGTACAGCCACTGAGCAATAACGCGCAGAAGGTAGGTCGTAAATAACTAATCATTAGAGCGTCACGGCTCTGTCACTTCCAAGAATCATAGGGCACACCAAACTTTTCGACGTAGGCTTTGGATTGGTCGGATAGCTTGTCGTACTTACCGCCAGACTTACCTTCATATGGGCCGCGTGGATCAACTACGGCTTTTACCTTGGTCACTTCTATCGCTGGCAGACACGACCCCATCACCCATATTTTGGCCATCCCGCCGGGCGCCAAATTGATAACCAACGCGTTGCGGTAGTCTGTAATCCACTTACCATCAAATGCGCAAAAAGCCTTTTCTTCCTTGCGCATGATCGCCCTTGTCAACTCGGGTACGTTGATCACCATTTGGTAAGTTTGCGGTTCGACAAGAGACTGCCAGCGTACATAAATCTTTTTTGGTAAGTCCGCCCCAGTTACATTCTTACCTTTGCCGATTCCTGGCTTTTCGGGCCACCCTCTAGGGTCGCCAGTGTTGTTAGGAGGTGTCTGTATGGCAGCAGTGCCACTCATCGCTCGCGGATAAACCTGCTCTTTGATATCGACTACATCGGCCGACTCGATCCACACTTCCATGTAATTCGGCGCCGAAAAGCCCAAGCGCCAGGATTTGTAAGGCATTGCCTCGCTGTTGGCGAAAGTGCAACCACTGAGCAAATATGCGCAAACCGTTATTCGCAAGATACTATTCATCAGGCTGCTTTGGCTCCTTCACTTCCAAGAATCATAAGGCACGCCAAGTTTTTCGACATAGGCCTTGGAAACGCCGGAAAGGGGGCGGTAGTGACCTCCAGACTTACCTTCGTATGGGCCACGCGGATCAATCACGGCTTTTACCGTGGTCACCTCGATCGGCGTCATGCATGGACCGCCAACCCAGACTTTGGCAATACCTCCGGGGACCAGCCTTATACCGATTGACTGACGGTAGCCAGTGATCCATTTTCCATCGGCCGCGCAGAAAGCCTTTTCACCCTTACGCATGATCTCCCGAGTAGCCTCAGGGATTTTAATCACCATCAGGTAGGTTTGCGGTTCGACCAACGATTGCCAACGAACATAGATCTGTTTGGGCAAGTCGGCCCCTGTTACGTGCTTACCGCTGCCGATGGCAGCTCTTTTCGGCCAACCTCGCGGGTCGCCGGAATTGTTGGGAGGCGATTGCATTGACGCGATGCCACTCCCAGCACGCTGAAACACACGGTCCTGAATGTCGACGACATCGGCTGTTTCGATCCAGACCTCCATGTAGTCAGGAGCCGAGAATCCCAAGTACCAGGATTTGTAAGGCAT
>NZ_JBFUBK010000150.1:0-12455 GCF_056405815.1 Pseudomonas sp. P1_F1_2
GAGTGGTTTGGGTAGGCCTTGCGCAGCGCATCGATGATTTTCTGTTCGGCGGCGCGATCCACCTCGGATACATAATCCTTGGCGTCTTTTTCGTCGACCTTGATGGTATCCAGGCGCTCGATGGAGCGGAAAATCAATTCACTGGCGCTGCGGGCGGCGCGCAGCGCGATATTCAGCATGGGCTGCATGGATGTGTCACCTAAGGTTGTTAAAGAAAGCCGGGCATTCTATCAGAACTTTTCTACAGGTGAAGGTTGGTGTTCGCTTTCATAGCTTAACGGTAGTAGGAACTGTAAGATTCGGCTCCCTATTTCTGTGTTCGAGAACGCCTCCCGTGTTGCATAACATTCGTGTCGTCCTGGTCAATACCAGCCATCCCGGCAACATCGGCGGGGCTGCGCGTGCCATGAAGAACATGGGCTTGTCGAGGCTGGTGCTGGTCGAACCCCGGTTATTCCCGCATCACGAAGCCGACGCTCGTGCGTCCGGTGCCGGGGATATCCTTGAAAACGCGCAAGTCGTCGCCACCTTGGAAGATGCCTTGGTCGGTTGCAATCTGGTGCTTGGTACCAGYGCGCGTGATCGTCGCATCCCCTGGCCGTTGCTCGACCCCCGCGAATGCGGTGTGAAAGTGGTGGAGGAGGCGGGGCAGGGTGCCGAGATCGCTTTGGTGTTCGGTCGTGAAGACTCCGGCCTGACCAATGAAGAGCTGCAGCGATGTCATTATCACGTGCATATCCCCTCAGACCCTGAGTTCAGTTCGCTGAACCTGGGGGCGGCGGTGCAGGTGTTGAGCTATGAAGTGCGCATGTCCTGGCTCGCGGCCCAAGGGCAGCCGAGCAAGGTCGAGAAGGAAGAAGTCGCGTCCACCAAAAGTGGCGAGCTGGCGACCATGGATGAGCTGGAGCGATTCTATGAGCACCTGGAGCAAACCCTGGTGGCCATCGAATTCCTCGATCCGGAAAAACCGCGACACTTGATGGCGCGCCTGCGCCGGTTGTACGGACGTAGCTCGGTCAGCCGGGCAGAAATGAATATATTGCGTGGCATCCTCACGGAAACCCAAAAAGCGGCCCGTGGCGAGCTTCTAAAGCGGAAGGATTAAAAATGTTCGAGCGTTTGCGTGAAGATATCCAAAGCGTTTTCCATCGTGATCCGGCAGCGCGCAACGCCTTTGAAGTTCTGACGTGCTACCCCGGCATGCACGCCATCTGGATCCATCGTTTGTCCGCGATGCTGTGGCGCGCGGAACTGAAGTGGCTGGCGCGGCTGGTATCGAACTTCGGTCGCTGGTTGACCGGGATCGAGATCCATCCGGGCGCCAAGGTAGGTCGTCGCTTCTTTATTGATCACGGGATGGGCATCGTTATTGGTGAAACCGCCGAGATCGGCGATGACGTCACAATTTATCAGGGCGTGACCCTGGGCGGCACTAGCTGGAACAAGGGCAAGCGTCACCCGACCTTGGGTGATGGCGTCGTAGTCGGGGCGGGCGCGAAGGTGTTAGGTCCGTTCACTGTCGGTGCCGGGGCCAAGGTGGGCTCCAATGCTGTCGTGACCAAGGAAGTGCCGCCGGGTGCCACTGTGGTGGGTATTCCGGGGCGAATCATCGTCAAGTCTGATGTCGAGCAAGATGCCAAGCGCAAGGCGATGGCCGAGAAGATTGGTTTTGATGCCTACGGCCTCAGCGAAGACATGCCTGACCCGGTGGCGCGTGCCATTGGTCAGCTGCTCGATCACCTGCAGGCGGTCGATGGTCGTCTGGAAGGCATGTGCGGGGCGCTGAAGGATCTGGGCAGCAATTATTGTGCGAAAGATCTACCTGAGCTGCGTGAAGAAGACTTTGCGTGTGTGAAGGGCAAGGATCAGAGTCAGGCCAGCTGAGCCGAGTCGACTTCTATCGCGGGCAAGCCCGCTCCCACAAGCTCTCGGGTGAAGCACCGGTGGTGTGAGCGCCAAAAATCCCTGTGGGAGCGGGCTTGCCCGCGATGAAGTCGACTCGGTGCCACTGGCTGTTTGTGGCCAGTCTTTGCTATGATGCTGCCGCTCTTTTACGGGTAAACCTGACTAAAGTACTAGGTCTTATAGTTGACTTAAATACTCGGGAATTGCATACTCGCCCCATTCCGAACTCCGTGGTAATTGTCCATGCGACTGACTACAAAAGGCCGATACGCCGTGACCGCCATGCTCGATCTGGCGTTGCATGCGCAGCACGGGCCGGTGTCCCTGGCCGATATCTCCGAGCGCCAAGGCATCTCCCTGTCCTACCTCGAACAGCTTTTCGCCAAATTGCGCCGCAGCAATCTGGTCTCCAGCGTCCGTGGTCCGGGTGGCGGCTACCAGCTGTCCCGCGACATGCAGGGCATCCAGGTCGCCCAGGTGATCGATGCGGTGAACGAATCGGTCGATGCAACCAAATGCCAGGGCCAAGGCGATTGCCATTCAGGCGATACCTGCCTGACTCACCACTTGTGGTGCGACCTGAGCCTGCAGATTCACGAATTTCTGAGCGGTATCAGCTTGGCTGACCTTGTGACTCGCCGTGAGGTACAAGATATAGCCCAGCGTCAGGACCAGCGCCGTTGCAACAGCAAGGCGCCACGCCTGGACAAGATAGAAGCGTCCGCCGTCGAATGACAGCCAAAGAGCTAACGGCACGCCAGCCAGCCTGATTTAGGAGATTATCCATGAAATTGCCGATTTACCTTGATTACTCTGCGACCACCCCGGTTGATCCGCGTGTTGCGCAAAAGATGAGTGAATGCCTGCTGGTCGACGGAAACTTCGGTAACCCGGCGTCCCGTTCCCACGTGTTTGGCTGGAAAGCTGAAGAGTCCGTCGAAAACGCCCGTCGTCAGGTCGCAGACCTGGTCAACGCCGATCCGCGTGAAATCGTCTGGACCTCCGGTGCCACCGAATCCGACAACCTGGCAATCAAGGGTGCGGCGCATTTCTATGCCACCAAAGGCAAGCACCTGATCACCACCAAGATTGAGCACAAGGCTGTCCTCGACACCATGCGCCAACTGGAGCGTGAAGGCTTCGAAGTCACCTACATCGAGCCGCGCACCGACGGTCTGGTCACTCCAGAGATGATCGAAGCAGAGCTGCGTGACGACACCATCCTGGTTTCGGTCATGCACGTGAACAACGAAATCGGCACCATCAACGACATCGCAGCCATCGGCGAACTGACCCGTTCCAAGGGCATTCTGTTCCACGTCGACGCCGCTCAGTCCACCGGCAAGGTCGACATCGACCTGTCGAAACTGAAAGTCGACATGATGTCGTTCTCGGCTCACAAAACCTATGGCCCTAAAGGCATCGGCGCACTGTACGTCAGCCGCAAGCCGCGTGTTCGCATCGAAGCGACCATGCACGGCGGCGGTCACGAACGTGGCATGCGTTCCGGTACCCTGGCGACTCACCAGATCGTTGGCATGGGTGAAGCTTTCCGCGTGGCCAAAGAAGACATGGCTGCCGAAAACGTACGCATCAAAGCCCTGAGCGACCGCTTCTTCAAGCAGGTCGAAGGCCTGGAAGAGCTGTACATCAACGGCAGCATGACCGCCCGCGTACCGCACAACCTGAACCTGAGCTTCAACTACGTTGAAGGTGAGTCGCTGATCATGGCGCTCAAGGATCTGGCGGTATCGTCCGGCTCGGCTTGCACCTCGGCTTCGCTTGAGCCTTCGTACGTACTGCGCGCCCTGGGCCGCAACGACGAACTGGCACACAGCTCGATTCGCTTCACCTTCGGCCGTTTCACCACCGAAGAAGAAATCGATTACGCCGCGCAGAAAGTCTGCGAGGCCGTTACCAAGCTGCGCACTTTGTCGCCGCTGTGGGACATGTACAAAGACGGTGTCGACATTTCGAAAATCGAGTGGGCGGCACACTGATTTCAAGTCGCCGCGAACCGGCCCTGTAAAACCAAGGTTTGCAGGGCTTTAAGAGCGACTCTCTGATGAGTGAGGATTAAGCATCATGGCTTACAGCGAAAAGGTCATCGACCACTACGAAAACCCGCGCAACGTCGGCAAGATGGACGCGGAAGACCCGGATGTCGGCACCGGCATGGTCGGCGCTCCGGCGTGCGGCGACGTCATGCGTCTGCAAATCAAGGTTAACGAGCAAGGCATCATCGAAGACGCCAAGTTCAAGACCTACGGCTGCGGTTCGGCTATCGCTTCCAGCTCCCTCGCCACCGAGTGGATGAAGGGCAAGACCCTGGACGAAGCAGAAACCATCAAAAACACCCAGCTGGCTGAAGAACTGGCCCTGCCGCCAGTGAAAATTCACTGCTCCGTACTCGCTGAAGACGCTATCAAAGCGGCCGTTCGCGACTACAAGCAGAAGAAAGGCTTGATCTGACTTTCAGGTTTTGGCGACGAGTAAGGAGTCACCGATGGCTATCAGCATGACAGAAGCGGCTGCTCGACACGTGCGGCGCTCCCTCGACGGGCGCGGCAAAGGTGAAGGGATTCGTCTGGGTGTTCGCACCACGGGCTGTTCCGGCCTTGCCTACGTGCTGGAGTTTGTCGACGAGGTGGTTGCAGAGGATCAGGTGTTCGAAAGTCACGGTGAAAAAGTGATTATCGACCCGAAAAGCCTGGCCTACCTGGACGGCACCGAGCTCGATTTCGTCAAGGAAGGGTTGAACGAAGGCTTCAAGTTCAACAACCCCAACGTGCGCGGTGAATGTGGCTGCGGCGAAAGCTTCAATATCTGAGGCTTGTCGTGGGTACTCCTTGTCATTTCGCTTTATTTGAGCTGCAGCCGGGTTTCAATCTGGATCTCGATCAGCTGGCTACGCGCTACCGTGAGTTGGCGCGCAGTGTTCATCCGGACCGCTTTGCTGATGCTTCCGAGCGTGAGCAGCGGTTGGCGCTAGAGCAATCCGCGAGCCTCAACGAGGCCTACCAGACGCTCAAAAGTCCCCCCAAGCGTGCGCGTTACTTGCTCGCCTTGAATGGGGGTGAGCTGCCGCTGGAGGTCACGGTGCATGATCCGGAATTTCTTCTGCAACAGATGGAGTTGCGTGAGGAGCTCGAAGACCTGCAAGACAGTGCCGATCTGGCCGGTGTTGCAGCGTTCAAGCGTCGCCTGAAAACTGCTCAGGATGTACTGAATCAAAGCTTCGCGGCTTGCTGGAATGATGCGGCGCAACGTGAACAGGCCGAACGCCTGATGCGACGCATGCAGTTCCTCGACAAGCTCACCTACGAAGTGCGCCAGTTAGAAGAGCGCCTCGACGATTAACCCAGTGCCGCTCCGGTCGCACGCCTGATATACAGATAAGTCCTGATACCAATGGCCCTACTGCAGATCGCCGAACCCGGCCAAAGTCCTCAACCGCACCAGCGTCGTCTGGCTGTGGGGATCGACTTGGGCACTACCAATTCGCTGGTCGCTGCATTGCGCAGTGGTCTTTCCGAGCCTCTGGCCGACGCTGACGGGCAGGTCATCCTGCCGTCTGCGGTGCGCTATCACGCCGATCGCGTTGAAGTCGGTGAGTCCGCCAAGCTCGCCGCCGCTACCGATCCTTTGAACACTGTGCTGTCGGTCAAGCGCTTGATGGGTCGTGGTCTGTCCGACGTCAAGCAATTGGGCGATCAATTGCCGTACCGCTTTGTCGGCGGTGAGTCGCACATGCCGTTCATCGACACCATTCAGGGGCCGAAAAGCCCGGTCGAAGTCTCGGCCGACATCCTGAAGGTATTGCGCCAGCGCGCCGAAGCGACGTTGGGCGGTGAACTGGTCGGCGCAGTGATCACTGTTCCGGCTTATTTCGATGATGCCCAGCGTCAAGCCACCAAGGATGCGGCCAAGCTGGCTGGCCTGAACGTGCTGCGTTTGCTCAATGAGCCAACCGCCGCCGCAGTGGCTTACGGTCTGGACCAGCATGCTGAAGGCCTGGTCGCTATTTACGACCTGGGTGGCGGTACTTTCGATATTTCGATTCTGCGCCTGACGGGTGGTGTGTTCGAAGTGCTGGCTACCGGCGGCGATAGCGCGCTGGGTGGCGATGACTTCGACCATGCAATCGCGGGCTGGATCATTGAGGGCGCCGGTTTGTCGGCTGACCTCGATCCGGGTGTGCAGCGTCATCTGCTGCAAACGGCTTGTGCCGCCAAAGAAGCGCTAACCACGGCCTCGTCCGTCGAAGTGGCCTATGGCGACTGGAAAGCCGAGCTGACCCGCGAAGCCTTTGATGCGCTGATCGAGCCGATGGTCGCTCGCAGCCTGAAAGCCTGCCGTCGCGCGGTGCGTGATTCCGGTGTTGAGCTGGAAGAAGTGCATGCGGTGGTCATGGTCGGCGGCTCGACTCGCGTACCTCGCGTTCGCGAAGCGGTCGCTGAAGCGTTTGGTCGCGAACCGCTGACTGAAATCGATCCGGATCAAGTGGTGGCCATTGGTGCCGCGATCCAGGCCGATACGCTGGCCGGCAACAAGCGCGACGGCGATGAGCTGCTGCTGCTTGACGTGATTCCGTTGTCCCTGGGGCTGGAAACCATGGGCGGCTTGATGGAGAAGGTGATTCCACGCAACACCACCATTCCCGTCGCGCGTGCCCAGGACTTCACCACCTACAAAGATGGCCAGTCGGCCATGGCGATCCACGTGTTGCAGGGCGAGCGCGAGCTGATCAGCGACTGCCGCTCCCTGGCGCGCTTTGAATTGCGCGGCATCCCGGCGATGGTGGCTGGCGCGGCGAAGATTCGCGTGACCTTCCAGGTCGATGCCGACGGGCTGCTTAGCGTCTCGGCCCGTGAGTTGGGTTCGGGCGTGGAGGCCAGCATTCAGGTCAAGCCGTCCTACGGCCTGACCGACGGCGAAATTGCCAAGATGCTCAAGGATTCGTTCCAGCATGCCAACGACGACAAGGTCGCCCGCGTATTGCGTGAGCAGCAGGTCGATGCCCAGCGCCTGATCGAAGCGGTGCAGGGTGCTTTGGACGCTGACGGCGAACGCCTGCTCGATGCCGAAGAGCGCATGGTTATCGAGATGCAGGTGCAGGAACTGACCGAACTGATGAAAGGTACCGATGGTTACGCCATCGAGCTGCAGACCAAGCGTCTGTCGCAAGTGACCGACGCCTTTGCTGCCCGCCGCCTGGACTCGACGGTGAAAGCCGCGCTGGCGGGGCGCAACCTGAATGAGATTGAGGAATAACGATGCCGCAGGTCATTTTTCTGCCACACGAGAAGTTCTGCCCGGAAGGCATGGTTGTTGAGGCTGAGCCCGGAACATCGATCCTCGAACTGGCTCATGAACACCATATCGAGATGGAAAGTGCCTGTGGCGGCGTCTGTGCCTGCACCACTTGTCATTGTCTGATTCGTGAAGGCTTTGACTCGTTGGAGGAGGCTGATGAGCTGGAAGAAGACTATCTTGATAAGGCTTGGGGGCTGGAAGCTCAGTCCCGCCTGGCGTGTCAGGCCAAAGTCGGGACAGAAGACCTGACCGTCGAAATTCCGAAATATTCGCTCAACCATGCGGCTGAAGCGCCGCACTGATTCAAGGAAGCGACATGAGTCTGAAATGGGTTGATGTGCTTGAAATCGCGATCCAGCTGGCTGAGTCCAGGCCGGAAGTGGATCCGCGTTATGTGAACTTCGTCGATCTGCACCAATGGGTGCTGGCATTGCCGGAGTTCAGTGATGATCCGACCCGCGGTGGCGAGAAGGTGCTTGAAGCCATTCAGGCCGCCTGGATCGAAGAAGCAGACTGAGTCTGCACCGTACGCAGTTAGGCAATACCAAAGAACCCGCGTATAATTCGCGGGTTTAATTTTTCGCAAATTACCGTTTCTGGAGTTACACCATGGCTGTTCAACGTACTTTCTCCATCATCAAGCCTGACGCTGTTGCAAAAAACGTCATCGGCGAGATCACCACTCGTTTCGAAAAAGCAGGCCTGCGCGTTGTAGCTTCGAAACTGAAGCAACTGTCCAAAGCTGAAGCTGAAGGCTTCTACGCTGAGCACAGCGCTCGTGGTTTCTTCGGCGACCTGGTTGCTTTCATGATCTCCGGCCCGGTTGTTGTTCAGGTTCTGGAAGGCGAAAACGCTATCGCTCTGAACCGTGAGCTGATGGGCGCTACCAACCCTAAAGAAGCTGCTGCCGGCACCATCCGCGCTGACTTCGCTGATTCCATCGACGCCAACGCTGTGCACGGTTCGGACTCCGAAGCCGCTGCTGCTCGCGAAATCTCGTACTTCTTCGCAGCTACTGAAGTAACCACTCGCTAAGCATTGGCTTAAGAGTGAAGGTGAATCCATGACTACATCGACTGTAAAAACCAACCTGCTGGGTCTGACTCAGCAGGAAATGGAAAAATTCTTCGACTCAATCGGGGAGAAGCGTTTCCGTGCCGGTCAGGTAATGAAATGGATTCACCACCTTGGCGTCGATGATTTCGACGCCATGACGAACGTCAGCAAGGCCTTGCGCGACAAGCTCAAGGCTATTGCCGAAGTTCGCGGCCCTGAAGTGGTCAGCGAGGACATTTCCACCGACGGTACCCGTAAGTGGGTGGTGCGCGTGGCGTCCGGCAGCTGCGTCGAGACCGTCTACATTCCCCAGGGCAAACGCGGCACTTTGTGCGTTTCGTCCCAGGCAGGCTGTGCCCTGGACTGCAGTTTCTGCTCCACCGGCAAGCAAGGTTTCAACAGCAACCTCACCGCCGCTGAAGTCATCGGCCAGGTGTGGATTGCCAATAAATCGTTCGGCAGCATCCCGGCAACCGCCGACCGTGCCATCACCAACGTGGTGATGATGGGCATGGGTGAGCCGCTGCTGAACTTCGATAACGTCGTTGCAGCCATGCATCTGATGATGGACGACCTGGGTTACGGCATTTCCAAGCGCCGTGTGACCCTGTCGACCTCCGGCGTGGTGCCGATGATCGATGAGCTGTCCAAGCACATCGACGTCTCCCTGGCGTTGTCCCTGCACGCACCGAATGACGCATTGCGTAACCAATTGGTGCCGATCAACAAGAAATATCCGCTTAAGATGCTGCTCGAGTCGTGCCAGCGCTACATGTCGTCCCTGGGCGAAAAACGTGTGCTGACTATTGAGTACACCTTGCTCAAGGACATCAACGACAAGGTTGAACATGCCGTTGAGATGATCGAGTTGCTCAAGAACATCCCGTGCAAGATCAACCTGATTCCGTTTAACCCGTTCCCGCATTCCGGTTACGAGCGCCCGAGCAACAACGCGATTCGCCGGTTTCAGGATCAGCTTCACCATGCAGGCTTCAATGTCACCGTACGCACCACCCGCGGTGAAGACATCGATGCCGCGTGTGGCCAATTGGTAGGGCAGGTGCTGGATCGCACCCGTCGCAGCGAGCGTTATATCGCCGTGCGTGAATTGAGCGCAGAAAACGATATGGCGCAGAACGCCGCGAAATAATTCAAGAGAGGATCTCTATGTCCCTGCGCTTCGCGCTGCTTTTGCTGTGGGCCAGCCTGTGTGCTGGATGTGTCCTGTCGGGCGATTTCAACCCGATGAAGACCAGCAAGGGGCGCGATGAAGCACGTGTGGCTTACGTGCAGTTGGGGTTGGGGTACTTGCAACAAGGCATGACAGAGCGCGCCAAAGTCCCGCTGAAAAAGGCGTTGGAACTGGATAGCTCGGACCCTGACGCCAACGCAGCGCTGGCTCTGGTGTTCCAGGCCGAAATGGAGCCTGAACTGGCCGACCAGCATTTTCGCAAGGCACTGTCTTCCCGTCCCGACGATGCGCGAATCCTGAACAATTACGGCAGTTTTCTTTTCGAGGAAAAACGTTACAAAGAGGCGTACGAGCGCTTTGAGCAGGCCGCCGCCGATACGCTGTATCCTGAGCGTTCGCGAGTATTCGAGAACCTGGGAATGACTGCATCAAAGCTGGGTGAGCGTGATCTCGCGCAGCAGCAACTTGAAAAAGCCCTGCGTTTGAATCGCCAACAGCCACGTGCATTGCTCGAAATGGCTGAGTTGTCCTTCGAAGACAGGCATTATGTGCCCGCGCGTGACTATTACGATCGTTTTAGCCTGCTGACCGAGCAAAATGCACGTAGTCTATTGCTCGGCGTTCGGCTGGCAAAAGTGTTCGAAGATCGCGACAAGGCTGCAAGTGCAGGCCTGCAACTAAAACGACTCTATCCCGGTACGCCGGAATATCAGCAATACCTGTCGGAGCAATGATGAAAGCGGCGCATCCCGAAGTTGTAGCAGCGAATCGCGTTAACCCCGGTGAGACTTTGCGCCAGGCCCGCGAAAGCAATGGCTGGTCGCTGGCCGAAGTGGCCCTCAAGCTCAACCTCACCGTTACCTCCTTGAGCAATCTGGAAGCCGGCGCATTCGACAAGCTGCCTGGGCATACCTTCGCTCGCGGTTATATCCGTGCGTACGCCAAATTGCTGGGCATGGATCAAGCCGTTCTTGTGCAGCAGTTCGACCAATCCACCGGCACTGATTCCCAAGGCAGCAGCGTTCATAGCCTTGGGCGTATCGAAGAACCGGTCCGGGTTTCCCATACTATTTTGCGAATTGTCAGCCTGTTGCTGCTGATTGCGGTGATTGGTGGCGGTTTTGTCTGGTGGCAGGATCAAACGTCACTGCGCACCAAGGACTTGATCGGTCTGAGCCCGGAACACGTTGAAGTGGAGGGCGCCGACGGCACCACCCAGATTCATCCGCTGGACGAGCCGGAAGACCAGGCTGTCGCGGAAGGCCAGACTGACAACAGTACTACGCTGGCTTTGCCGCAAGCCGAGACGTCCTCTGAAGCGCCGGCTGAAGCTCAAGCCATTGCGCCTGTTGCCGCACCGACAGCACCAACACCTGTTGCTCCGGCGCACAACGCCGCTCCGGTTGCCGTCACCCCGACCCACAGCACGGCGCCTGTCGTTCCAGCGCCGGCCACCCCGGCTCCGACTGTTCCAGCTGTTCCGGCCCCAGTGGTGACTGCTCCTGTGGCGCCGACCACTCCGGCTCCTGCTCCGGTTACGACAGCGCCAGTGGCTGGCCAGGGTCAGGTTCAGTTGCAGTTCACTGCCGATTGCTGGACGCAAGTGACCGATGGCTCCGGCAAGGTGCTGTTGAGTGGTCTCAAGCGTAAAGGCGATAGCGTTTCCGTCAGCGGCAAGCCGCCGTTTTCCGTGCGTCTGGGCTTCGCCCGTGGCGTGCAGGTCAGCTACAACGGCCAGGCGGTTGATGTTGCTCCGTTCACCAGTGGCGAGACTGCTCGCCTGAAGTTGGGTCAATAAGTCATGCACGGCGAATCTCCAATCAAACGTCGCGAATCACGCAAGATCTGGGTCGGTAACGTGCCTGTTGGCGGCGATGCGCCTATCGCTGTGCAGAGCATGACCAACAGCGACACCAATGACGTCGCCGCCACGGTCGCACAGATCAATCGTCTGGAAGCGGCAGGCGTCGACATCGTGCGTATTTCCGTACCGGACATGGACGCCGCCGAAGCTTTCGGCAAGATCAAGCAATTGGTCAAAGTGCCGTTGGTGGCCGACATCCATTTCGACTATCGGATCGCATTGCGCGTCGCCGAACTGGGCGTCGACTGCCTGCGAATCAACCCGGGCAACATCGGTCGTGAAGATCGTGTACGCGCCGTGGTAGATGCCGCTCGTGATCGCGGGATTCCGATCCGCATCGGCGTCAATGCCGGTTCCCTGGAAAAAGACCTGCAAAAGAAATACGGCGAGCCGACTCCGGCCGCACTGGTCGAGTCCGCCCTGCGCCACGTTGAGCACCTTGAACGCCTGAATTTTCAGGACTTCAAAGTCAGCGTGAAAGCCTCCGACGTGTTCATGGCCGTCGAAGCCTACCGCTTGCTGGCCAAGGAAATCGTCCAGCCATTGCACCTGGGCATCACCGAAGCCGGTGGTTTGCGTTCAGGCACAGTGAAATCCGCCGTGGGCCTCGGTATGCTGCTCGCCGAAGGGATTGGCGATACTATTCGCATCTCGTTGGCGGCTGACCCGGTCGAGGAAGTAAAAGTCGGCTACGACATCCTCAAGTCCCTGCACCTGCGTTCCCGTGGCATCAACTTCATCGCCTGCCCGAGCTGCTCGCGGCAGAACTTCGATGTGGTCAAGACCATGAACGAACTGGAAGGGCGTCTTGAAGACCTGCTGGTGCCGCTGGATGTCGCGGTCATCGGTTGTGTGGTCAACGGGCCGGGTGAAGCCAAGGAAGCCCATATTGGCTTGACCGGCGGTACGCCCAACCTGATTTACATCGACGGCAAGCCGTCGCAGAAACTGACGAATGACAATCTGGTGGATGAGCTTGAACGCTTGATCCGCCAGAAAGCGGCCGAAAAGGTCGAAGCCGACGCTGCCGTTATCGCGCGTGGCTGAGCCGGACTAAAGAGCCGAACGAATTTAAGGATTTAAAGTGAGCAAGTCTCTGCAAGCCATTCGTGGCATGAACGA
>NZ_JBFUBK010000151.1:0-12048 GCF_056405815.1 Pseudomonas sp. P1_F1_2
GAGCACATGCGTGCCAACGTCACCGGCTACAAGGTGCCGCGTGCCGTCGAGTTCCGCGATGCGCTGCCGACCACCAACGTTGGCAAGATTCTGCGTCGTGAACTGCGCGATGAAGAGTTGAAGAAAATCGCCGCGAAAAAGGTCGGCGCGTAACACACAAAAAGCCCCGCAGATGCGGGGCTTTTTGTTGCCAACCTGATTGTTCCCACGCTCTGCGTGGTAACGCATCCCGGGACGCTCTGCGTCCCGGCATTGGACGCGGAGCGTCCGGGGCGGCATTCCTACGCAGAGCGTGGGAACGATCTCTTAACGAACTGGCGCTCTCTTAGAGGCGGAACGGCGCGAAGTTGACGTTGGTGCCCGCCGGGCGCATGTCCTGCAAGTACGAATCCTTGTCGGCACTCAGCTCCAGGCTCAAGGCCGCCTTGCGCTTGCCTTCATTGCGCACCACCAGGCCTTCAAGCTTCTCGCGCAGGAACACGGTCGGCACTTTCAGGTGCAGCAACTCGTCGGTGTCCGGCGTGTGCATCAGCAAGTGAACCCATTCGTACTGACCAACGGCCAGGCGCGCGACCGGGATATCGAACCACCAGATGTTGCGGTTGCGGTTCAATTCGGTGAAATGGCAGTTGTTGACGCCCAGCACGGCACCGCCAAGTTCCTGGTTTCTGCGGGCAATGGCCTGCTTTTTATCAAGTTTCATAACATTCCTACGGGGTTGGATCGTCAGCGCCATGGCCTGAATACGTTGCGCATTCTCGGGTGTTGGTCGGCAAACATAAAGCCCAACCTGCTGAGATCGACGAAATGGGCGGCACAAATAAATGAAACTCCGCGCAAATGCCCCCGGTCAATCCTTGTGTAACGACTTTTTCTCATTGAAACGTTCACAGGAGAATCACCATGAGCAGCACGGGCGATAAAGTAAAAGGCCTGGCCAATGAAGCCGCCGGCAACGTCAAGCAAGGCGTCGGCAAGGCCACCGGTAACGAAAAAATGCGCTCCGAAGGCGTGATGCAGGAAAGGAAAGGCGAGGCCCAGCAAGCGATCGGCAAAGCCAAGGATGCGCTCAAAAAAGGCATCGACAAGGCGTGATCCGACGTGTGAAACGTCTTGCAAACGGCCATCCATCGATGGCCGTTTTTGTGTCAGCCTGAACTTGAACGAGGAAATTGTTTCAAAGTCGCCAAGTAGGCTACTTTGTTGTAGAAATCAGCCCCCTGAGTCGCCACGACTTCCAACCCCTCTTGCGGCGAATGGAGACGCTAATGATTTTCCCGGACATGAGAGGCCTGCCCCTGCACCGTGTGATGATGCGCACGGTCACCGAGTTCATCGACGATGAGATGTCGACCTATGCCTCGGCGCTGGCCTATCAAATGTTGTTTTCGCTGTTTCCCTTCATCCTGTTCCTGATTGCCCTGATCGGTTTCCTGCACCTGCCGGACTTTTTCTCCTGGCTACGCCTGCAATCGGAACTGGTCTTGCCGCCCCAGGCGCTGGAACAGGTCAACCCGGTGATTGACCAGCTCCAGCAATCCAAGGGCGGCTTGCTCTCGGTGGGTATCGTGATTGCGCTGTATACCGCCTCTGCCGGTGTGCGGCTGATGATGAGTGCGATGAACGCCGCCTACGATGTGGTCGAAGGCCGGCCGATATGGAAGCGTTTTCCACTGTCGGTCATTTACACCGTCGGCATTGCCGGGATGCTGCTGGCCGCCGCCGCGCTGATGGTCCTCGGGCCGCAAGTCATGGGCTGGATTGCCTCGCAAGTTGGCCTTGAAGACTTTATCGTCACCTTGTGGACCATCGTTCGCTGGCCGGTCATCGTGATTCTGTTGATGGTCGCGGTGGCGCTGATCTACTACGTCATGCCCGATGTCAAACAGGAGTTTCGCTTCATCACCCCGGGCTCGGTGCTGGCGGTGGTGGTGTGGATCATCGCGTCGCTGGGCTTTGGTTTGTACGTCAAGGAGTTCGCCAACTACAACGCCATGTATGGCAGTATCGGCGCGATCATCGTGCTGTTGCTGTACTTCTATATTTCCGCCGCAGTGCTGTTGCTCGGTGCGGAGATGAATGCGGTGATCGAGCACATGTCGCGCGAGGGCAAGGACCCGGGCGAGAAGGTTGCCGGCGAGCACGGTCCTGGCCACGAAGAGAAACATCACGTTTCCGGGCTGGGACGCGATCATTCGGTTAAAACACCCACTGACGAAGTCATCAAATGATCCGTGAAATCCTGAAAATGGGCGATGAGCGCCTGCTGCGCATTGCTCCGCCGGTGCCAGCCGAAATGTTCGACAGCCCCGAGCTGTGGCAACTGATCGCCGACATGTTCCAGACCATGGAAAGCGTCGGTGGGGTCGGCCTGGCGGCGCCGCAAATCGGTGTCGACCTGCAATTGGTGATCTTCGGCTTCGAGCACAGCGAGCGCTATCCCGACGCCGAAGCGGTGCCGCAGACAATTCTGATCAACCCGTTGATCACGCCGCTGAGCCCGTTGATGGAGGAGGGGTTCGAAGGCTGCCTGTCGGTGCCCGGCCTGCGTGGCGCGGTGCAGCGTTACCAGCAAATTCGCTACGAGGGTGTCGACCCCAAGGGCGAGCCGATCGTGCGCACGGCTTCAGGCTTCCATGCCCGTGTGGTGCAGCATGAATGCGATCACCTGATCGGCCGTCTGTACCCGTCGCGCATTACCGACTTCAGCAAGTTCGGGTTTACCGAAGTCATGTTCCCGGACCTTGATCCCAACGCCGACGATTGATCCTGTAGGCGCCCCCAATCCTTGTAAGAGCGGCGGTGTGTTCAGGTTGTGCGCGGTTCCAGCCCCATCGCAATCATCGGTTTGCTGCGGGCATAGCGGCTCAGGCGTTCGACCATGGCGTAAGGCATTTGTGGATCGAAAACAAAGCCGCGACGTTCATAAAAATCACGCAAATCGGGGTGGCAAAACAGCCACACCGGCAGTTCAAGGTCCTTGACCGCCGCCGCAATCAACGCACCGGCCACCCCTTGTTCGCGACAGGCCGGATCAACAAACAGCCCCGTCAACCAATGCCCGCCCGCTACCGGCCGCAAACACAATGCGCCGACGATTTCTTCGCGCCGGGCGACCCACAATTGAGCGTCGYGCACGGCTTTCATCGACGATTGGTGAGCGCGATAAAACTTGTTCATCAGCGGCCATAGCGGCTCGTCGAGCACGGTGTACTGAGTGTCTGGCATGGTTTGGGCTGTCGGTGTGCAAAGCGGGCGATTATAAAAGAACGCGCGCGCAACGATAGGTGTATACCTGATCTCACATCCCTGTGAGTGGAGTACGCATCATGTCCAAAGGTATGGATTCGAAGAAAGCAGCGAAGAAAAAGCCGGCGAAAACCGCCATCGAAAAGCGCGCAGACAAGAAGGCCAAGAAGGTGGATGTGTTCGGTCATTGATCCTGCGACAAGGGAGCCCGGCAATCGGGCTCCTGCGGCACGTCTAACGAAATAACCAAATAATCTGCAAGATTTCCCAAGGCTATTGCACAGAAGGGGACTGGTCCCGATCTGAGCAACGCCATGCCCCATTACTTCGACAGTGCCCATCGAGAAGAAATCGAAACCCTGCGTCAACGTCTGACGGCCCGCACCGAATGGCCGACCTGGCTGTTGTTGATCGGCGTGTACGGCGGCTGGTTGAGTATTGTCCTGGCGGGTGACCGTTTGGGCGTGTGGTGGAGCACCCTGCTACTGATTCCGTTGCTGGTGCTGTGGTTGTCGGTGCAGCACGAATTGCTGCACGGTCACCCGACCCGTTGGACCTCGCTGAACAAAGTCCTCGGTTATGCGCCGTTCGCCGTCTGGTATCCCTACACCCTTTATCGCGACAGCCATTTGCTGCATCACCGTGACGAAGACCTGACCCTGCCGGGTCGCGATCCGGAAAGTCGCTACCTGAGCGTCGAACAGTGGCAGGGCCGTTCGCTGTTCGAGCAGGGCCTGCACTGGCTGAACAAAACCGTCCTGGGGCGCTTGATTCTCGGTGCGCCGCTGGCCTTGCTGGCACTGGCCCGGGAGGAGTGGCAGCGACTGAAAGCCGGTCAGCGACAGGCGTGGCTGATGTGGCTGAGCCATGGCGCACTGACGATTCTGATGCTGGTGTTCATCGCCCGCTACAGCGTGTTGCCGGTGTGGCATTACCTGTTCCTGATCAGCGTGCCGGCGCTGTCGATTGCGATGATTCGCTCCTATTATGAGCATCGCCCGCATGCCGAACCCGAGCAGCGTACGGTGCTCAATGAGGCCGGGTGGCCGTGGCGCTGGTTGTTTCTGAACCTCAATTTTCATCTGGTGCATCACGACTTGCCGGGGTTGGCGTGGTACGACTTGCCGCGTGCTTACCGGGCACGCCGCGAGCAGTGGCTGGCGCGCAGTGGCGGATTTCTGGTGCAGGGTTATGGGCAGTTGTGGCGTGAGAACGGTGTGAGGGCCATCGACAGCCCACAGCATCCGTTTAGCTAATGCATAGTCACCATTGAACCCTGTGGGAGCGGGCTTGCCCGCGATCGCTTTTTCACATCCAACGCATCTGATGACTGGTCTAACGCTATCGCGGGCGAGCCCGCTCCCACAGGGTTATTGGTTGTCTGGAAGATTTCGATGACTCAACACATTGCCGAATTACTGATGTACGTCGCGCCAGAGCCGATCCGCCAGGCCAATGAACGCTGGTTGACGCGAATCCTTGAACGGCTCGGCAGCGATCGTCTTGATGCCAAAGACCTGTCACTGACAGACCTCTGGCTCTCTCCGCATCTGCTGCTGACCCAAACCTGCGGCTATCCACTGATGACGGCGCTGCGCGGGCGGGTCCGGGTGATCGGACGGCCTCGCTATGAACTGCCGGACAGCAGCGGCGGCAACCATTGCAGCTTGCTGTTGAGTCGTGCCGATGACGCTTGGCGGACCTTGCCTGACTTTCGCGACAGTCGTGGCGTGATCAATGGCGAAGATTCCAACAGCGGCATGAACCTGCTGCGGCATCGACTGGCACCGCTGCATCGCGACGGCCAGTTCTTTGCCAGCGTGGCCATCAGCGGCAGCCACCGCGAAAGCCTGCGCTGGCTGCGTGAAGACCTGGCCGACCTGGCGGCCATTGATAGCGTCACTTACGCCTATCTGGCGCGGTACGCCGAAGAAGAGGTCGCGGGGCTGCACGTCATCGCGCGCAGTGCATTGAGTCCGACGTTGCCCTTTATCACGACGGCGGCGGCGAGTGATCAACAGGTTGAACAGCTTCGGCTCGTCATGAATCAAACCTTGAAAGAATTGCCTGACGTCGTCGAAATCCTGGGACTTGAGGAAGTACTGCCCGCAGAGGAAAGCGACTATCAGGTGGTACTCGACTACCAGCAAGAGGCTGAAATGTCGGGTTATGGTCGCTTGCGTTGAAATTCTTAAAAAGAATATAAAAATGCCTTTTAAATATTATTAAAGAATAAGGCTCCTTGTTAGGATCGCACCACCGGATCACCGGACATTCAGCGACCCCTAACCCAGGAGCCCCTATGTCCGGCCCCGATCTATCCCATCGTCACTCTGTGGACGGCTTGTTCCGCGCCCACTACCGCTGGCTCTGCACTTACCTGCGCCGTCATCTGCAGGACGTGGCGGGCGCCGAAGATATTGCCGCCGACACCTTCGTACAACTGCTTGAAGCGCCCGGTCTGAGCGCGATTCGCCAACCCCGCGCCTTGCTCACCACCATCGCCCAACGCCTGCTCTATCAGCGCTGGCGGCGTGCGGATCTGGAGCGCCTGCATCTGCAGCAGATCGATGCGGATTGCGCCGCTTCGCCCGAAGAACTCGCGCAGGTCTCACAAGCCTTGAACCGCCTCGATCACAGCCTGCAGCGTTTGCCGGGCAAGGTCCGTTCGACCTTCCTGCTGGCTCGCGTCGACGGTTTGACCTACCCGCAAATCGCCGTCGAGCTGGGCATTTCCCAGCGTTCGGTCAGCGTTTACATGACCCGCTCCCAAGCGCTGTGCGATCGCCACAGCGCCAACCAATTCCTGTTAGACAAGAGGTCCGCATGAGATCGATCAAAACCCTGCTCGGCAGTTCGCTGTTGGCGCTGAGCCTTAGCGTCGGCGCGGTCTCGGCGACGGAGAAAACCGCGCCGATTCACTTCGGCGACATCACGTGGGAGAGCGGCAGCCTCATCACCGAAATCCTGCGCCTGATTGTCGAGAAAGGTTACGGCTACCCGACCGACACGTTGCCGGGCAGCACCGTCAGTCTTGAGGCGGCGCTGGCCAAAAACGACATTCAGGTGATCGGCGAAGAGTGGGCCGGGCGCAGTCCGGCGTGGGTCAAGGCCTCTGCCGAGGGCAAGGTGTTTGGTTTGGGTGATACCGTCAAAGGTGCCACCGAAGGTTGGTGGGTGCCGGAATACGTGATCAAGGGCGACCCGGAACGAGGCATCAAACCGTTGGCCCCGGAACTGAAATCCGTTGCAGACCTGGCGAAGTACAAGGATGTGTTTCGCGACCCGGAAGACCCGAGCCGCGGTCGTTTCCTCAATAGCCCCACGGGCTGGACGTCGGAGATCGTCAACAGCCAGAAGCTCAAGGCGTATGACCTGACCGCCAGCTACGTCAACTTCCGCACCGGCTCGGGTGCGGCGCTGGATGCCGAGGTCGCTTCATCGATCCGCCGTGGCAAACCGGTGTTGTTC
Organism: Pseudomonas sp. P1_F1_2; assembly: GCF_056405815.1. Lineage (NCBI taxonomy): Bacteria > Pseudomonadati > Pseudomonadota > Gammaproteobacteria > Pseudomonadales > Pseudomonadaceae > Pseudomonas > Pseudomonas sp. P1_F1_2. The sequence goes on from NZ_JBFUBK010000151.1 coordinate 6,721, forward strand.
TACTACTGGTCGCCAACACCGCTGTTGGGGCGCTTCAAACTGGTGAAACTGGACGAGCCGCCATTCGACGCCGACGCCTGGAAGACCTTGGCTGATGCCAGCAATCCCAATCCCAAGGGCACGCGCTCGATGCCTGCCAGCCTGGCCATCGGTGTGTCTGCGCCGTTCAAGGCGCAGTACCCGGACCTGGTGGCGTTCTTTGAAAAGGTCGATTTGCCGATCGATTTGTTGAACCGGACGCTGGGGCAAATGAGCGAAAAACGCCTGCCACCGCGTGAGGTGGCGCAGGCGTTTTTACGTGAGCAGCCGCAGGTGTGGAAGGCTTGGGTGCCGGGGGAGGTGGCGACCAAGGTGAGTGCAAGCTTGTAGTTTATCGGGCACGTCGTCGATGCGATCAGCCAGTTCAACTCGACGTTGCAACTGAACTGATTCTCGCAGCGACACATTCGCTGTAGCCGCTGGCGCAGCCTGCGTTCGGGTGCGCAGCAGCCGTAAAATCCGAATGCCCGGTTCTTCTGTCGGACCGCGTAAACCGGATTTACGGCTGCTGCTCAACCGAACGCAGGCTGCGCCAGCGGCTACAAAACGGGTGTGGTATGTGCCGTTAAAGCGATGCCAGGAACTTGTCGACTACTTGAGTGCCACTTTTTTCGCTACTGCCGGCTTCTTTCTCGACCTGCGCCAGTTTCATTTTGTCCTGCAGGCGATCGGCGATTTCCTGGGCGACTGCCTGTTGTTTCTCCGGCGGCATGGCTTTCAAGTCTTCCTCGGTAATGCCCATCTCCTTCAGGATACTGTCGCGCAGACGCTGTTCCGGCGTTTTGCTCATGTAGTCCTTGAAGTCGGTCATGGCCGCGCTGTCGGAGGACTGGGCTTTGACATCGGCCGGAACTTTGGACGGATCGGCGKCTTGCAGCGCCACGCGGGTCTTGGCGAACGCTTCATCAACGTTGTCGCTGATTTTGCTCGCCTCACTGACTTGTTGCGTGGCCTGTTGGGTCGCGGACGATTGCACCTGCGCCTGCACGTTGGTTTGCAGAGCCTGCATCATTGCACCCTGCAAGCCGCTTTGCAGACCGGCGGCGGCTTCGGCGGCCGGATCTTCGCCGGGACGCTTGGGCAGGGGAAGCATTTGGACTTGTTTTGCACTGACCAACATGATGGGTAGACCTGTGGGTAATGGCTGACCGATGGGCAGGAGCAAATACTGTGCCGCAGCGCAAAGCCTCGGGTTTGCAAAGGCTTTGCAAGGGGAGGGCGCAGGTCCGGCGGTCAGGGGTTGCCGTCAGGCGGCAGAGATCTACCGCCGCGCCGTCAAGGCAGGCCGTTACATCCGTGTTTCAAGAAGCCCTGGCGTTGGGCCAGGCGCTGAAAATACTCGTCGATGACGGGGAAGTCCGGCCGTTCCATCGGCGTCATCAACCAGCGATTGACGGACAGCCCGACGACAATGTCCGCCAGCGTGAACTCGGACCCGGTGACAAACGCCCCGGTTGCCGAGAGCTGATGGGCAAGAATGTCCATCTTCTGGTTCCAGCCACGCAGGCCGACGGCGATGCGATGCGGGTCCTGATATTCCGGGTCTTTGCGCACCAATGCGCTAAACGCGTAGCTCCAGGACGAATTGAGGTCGGTTGCTTGCCAATCCATCCATTGCTCCACGCGCGCGCGCGCCAGCGGTTCGTGTGGCAGCAGGTGAGTGTTGTGGTGTTTGCCGGTCAGATAGCGGCAGATGGTGTTGGATTCCCACAGCACGACGGTGCCGTCGATGATCACTGGCACCTGGGCATTGGGGTTGAACCTGAGGAATTCCGGGCTATGGGTTGAGGCAAAACCGCTGCCCCAGTCCTCGCGTTCGTAGGCGATGCCCAGTTCCTCGCAGGTCCAGAGGACTTTTCTGACATTGATTGACGAGGCTTTGCCGAGAATCTTCAGTACAGGGTCCATTGAGCTACTCCGTTAGCGAATACGCTTCGGGACTTTAAGGTTAGTTGAAAACGTAATCACGTGCTTTCGCGCACCTTCAACTCAAACCCCATGTCTTGCACCGGTTTGGCCACGCTATTCCCGGCCATCAGGGTCAGCATCAATTCCGCCGAGCGCCGGCCGATGGCCTCTCKCGGTGTGTTGATGCTGCTCAGGCGCGGGACCATGTGGGCGGAGGCGGGCAGGTCGTTGAAGCCGAGGATGGCTATTTGTTCCGGCACCTTGATGCCATGGCGCAGGGCTTCGAGCAGTGCGCCCTGGGCCAGGTCGTCGTTGCCGAAAAAGATCGCATCGACATCGGGGTGACTGGCCAGCAGTTGCAGGAACAGTTCTCCGCCTAATCCGACGGAGGAGGCGCGCGGGGTCAGCACTTCCAGATCCGGGTCGTACAAACCGGCCTTTTGCAGGGCTTTGCGAAAACCCTCGCCGCGCAACAAGGTGCGCTGGTCCAGTTGTGCGCCGATGTAGGCCAAGCGCTTGCGGCCACGGGACAGCAAGTGCCCGGCAGCGGTTTCGCCGGCCGCCAGTTGTGAGAAGCCGACGCAGTTCACGCCGGCCGCGCTGTCCAGTTCCATCATGTACACGCACGGGATGTTGCTCGCCTCGATCATCCGCCGCGAACTTTCGGTGCGGTCGAAACCGGTCAGCAACAGACCGCGAGGCTGATACGCCATGTAGTTGCGCAGCAGGTTTTCTTCTTCATCGCGCGAGTAATGGAAGTTGCCGATCAGCACTTCGAAGCCTTTGGGGCGCAAAACCTGATGAATGGCTTCCAGGGTGTCGATGAACAGCAAGTTGGATAATGAAGGCACCAACACCACCACCGAATGGCTCTGGGCCGAGGCCAGGGCGCGGGCGGCGGGGTTGACCACATAGTTGAGTTCCAGCGCGGCTTTCTGGACTTTTTCCACCAGTTCGATGGCCACCGTGCTGACGCCACGCAGGGCGCGGGAGGCGGTGATCGGGCTGACGCCGGCCAGTCGGGCAACTTCATTGAGGGTAGGGCGGCCAGTGGTGCGCGTATTTTTATCGTTTTTAGTTGGGGTCATCGACGGCTTGCCAAACAAAATTCAAGGCACTAAGGTAGCGCTGTCCCGAAGCAGCTGCAAATGCGTAAGCGAGTTTTGCCTGAACCTCGCTTCTTGGCGTTGGGAACGAACATGCTGCAACCCACAAAAATGACAAGAAGGCGTCGGCAACTACTGCTTTTGGTCTAGTGTCATAACTGGCAAAGGTAGCGCTGTCTGCGCGCTGAGGTGTTACATGAATCATCCCATCACCGCCCTGGTCATCATGGGCGTTGCCGGTTGCGGCAAGACGTGCGTCAGCGAGGCCTTGTGCCGACTCAGCGGCGCCACTGCCATTGAAGGCGATACTTTCCACCCTGCCGCCAATATCGAAAAGATGAGCGCGGGTATCCCCCTGAACGACGAAGACCGTGCCGGCTGGCTCGACAGCCTGTGCGATGAACTGCGCCGCATCGATGCCAAGGGCGAACGCCCGGTGCTGACGTGCTCGGCCCTCAAGCACATTTATCGCGAGCGCTTGCGCAGTGCCTTGCCGGGCCTGGGTTTCGTGTTCCTTGAGCTGACCCCTGAAGTCGCCGCTGACCGCGTGTCCCACCGCCCGGGCCACTTCATGCCGTCGACATTGATCGAAAGCCAGTTCGCCACCCTTGAATCGCCCGTGGGCGAGCCGTTGACCCTGGCGCTGAATGCATCGGTCTACAGCGTCGAGCAATTGGCCGCACAGGCGCATGTCTGGTGGCAGGCCCATGGCCTGAAACACGCTGTATGAGCGTTCCCGGAAAAGATAGCGCTGTCCTGATGGCGTGCGAATTACCCGCTTTAATAACAACAACAACCAGGAGACACCCCTAATGTTTGGCATGTCCCACGAGACGTTCCTGCTGCTCGATGCAGTGGTCACGGTGATCGGGCTTATCGTCTTGATCACCAAGTTCAAGTTGCACCCATTCCTCGCACTGATCATCGCCGCAGCCTTCCTCGGGCTGACCTCCGGCATGCCGATAGGCACCATCATCAAGGCGTTCCAGGACGGCTTCGGTGGCGTGCTGGGTTTCGTCGGCATCATCCTCGCGCTGGGCACCATGCTCGGCAAAATGATGGCCGAATCAGGCGGTGCGGATCAGATTGCGCAGACGTTGATCCGCGCCTTCGGCAAGGACAAGGTGCAGTGGGCGATGATGTTCGCCGCGTTCCTGGTCGGCATTCCGCTGTTCTTCGAAATCGGCTTTGTGCTGCTGATTCCGCTGGTGTTCATCGTGGCCCGCCGCACCGGCGTGTCGATCATCAAGATCGGTATCCCGTTGCTGGCCGGCCTGTCCGCCGTACACGGCCTGGTGCCGCCGCACCCGGGTCCGCTGCTGGCGATCGGTGTGTTCGGTGCCGACATTGGTAAAACCATTCTGTACGGCCTGATCGTTGCGTTGCCAACCGCCATCATCGCTGGCCCGATTTTCGGTACGTTCATTGCCAAGCACATTCCCGGTCATCCGAACCAGGAGCTGGTGGATCAACTGGCGCGCGAAACGGATTCGGCTGAACTGCCGAGCTTCGGCATCACGCTGGTGACCGTCCTGCTGCCGGTGTTCTTGATGCTGCTCAAGACGTTTGCCGACGTGGTGCTGCCCGATGGCAACATCTTCCGCGCTTTCATGGACCTGATCGGTCACCCGATTTCGGCATTGCTGCTGGCATTGCTGCTGTCGCTGTACACCTTCGGCTACAAGCAGGGCATCGGTTCCAGCCAAATGATGAAATGGCTGGACGCGAGCCTGGCGCCGACCGCCGCGATCATTCTGATCATCGGTGCCGGTGGTGGCTTCAAGCAGATGCTGGTGACCAGCGGTGTGGGTGACGTGATCGGCCACATGGCGGTGAATGCACAGATTTCGCCGATTCTGTTGGCGTGGCTGGTGGCGGCGGTGATTCGTATCGCGACCGGTTCGGCGACCGTGGCAACCATTACTGGCGCAGGCATTGTGGTGCCGGTGGTGGGGATGATTCCGGGTGTGAACCGTGAGCTGCTGGTATTGGCCACCGGTGCCGGTTCGTTGATCCTGTCTCACGTCAACGACGCGGGCTTCTGGCTGGTGAAGCAGTACTTCAACATGACCGTGGCGGAAACCTTCAAGACCTGGACCGCGATGGAAACCATCCTGTCCGTGGTTGCGCTGGGCTTTATCTTGTTGCTGTCGATGTTCGTGTAAGTCGATTAGCAGACACAAAAAAACCGCAGCGATGCGGTTTTTTTGTGGGTGATCGATTTCAAGGCTGAACACAATAATGATCGTTCCCACGCTCTGCGTGGGAATGCCAC
>NZ_JBFUBK010000152.1:0-11951 GCF_056405815.1 Pseudomonas sp. P1_F1_2
GGCTTGCCCGCGATTGTGTCACCTCGGTTTCAATGCCTACTTTTCAGGCATCGGCATCGGAAACGGCATGACATTGCCGACCGCGCCACGGGCTTCGCTGATTTTCGGCGTACCCAGACGCTCTACCTCATCGATGCGCACAATCGAATGCATCGGCACAAAGCTGCGCACAACGCCTTCAAACTGAGCCTTGAGCTTCTCTTCGCTCGGATCGACGACCACTTGCGTGCGCTCGCCAAAGACGAACTCTTCCACTTCCAGAAACCCCCACAGATCACTTTGGTAGATCTGCTTGGCATACATTTCGTACACCTGGCCCTGGTTGAGGAAAATCACCTTGTAGATTGGGGCTTCACGTTTGGTCATGGCGGGCGGGCAACACATCGGGGATAAAAATGAGGGCGCGAACTATAGCATAGCCACCGGACGCACAACGGTAGGAACCTTGGGACATGTTCCCTATAATGCGCGGTTCTTTGAATCACGTGATGACTGTATCCATGGCCAAGAAGCTTTACATCGAAACCCACGGTTGCCAGATGAACGAGTACGACAGCTCGCGCATGGTCGACTTGCTGGGTGAACACCAGGCCCTGGAAGTCACTGCTCGCGCTGAAGATGCCGACGTGATCCTGCTCAACACCTGCTCCATTCGCGAACGCGCCCAGGACCGGGTGTACTCCCAGCTCGGCCGCTGGCGTGAACTGAAACTCGCCAACCCTGAAATGGTGATCGCCGTCGGCGGTTGCGTGGCCAGTCAGGAAGGCGCTGCCATCCGCGATCGTGCCCCGTACGTCGACGTGGTCTTCGGCCCGCAAACCCTGCACCGCCTGCCGGAAATGATCGACGCCGCCCGCGCCACCAAACTGCCGCAAGTCGACGTCTCGTTCCCGGAAATCGAAAAATTCGACCATTTGCCCGAGCCGCGCATCGACGGCCCGAGCGCCTATGTCTCGGTGATGGAAGGCTGCAGCAAGTACTGCACGTTCTGCGTGGTGCCGTACACCCGCGGTGAAGAAGTCAGCCGCCCGTTCGACGACGTGATTGCCGAGATCATCCATCTGGCCGAAAACGGCGTACGTGAAGTCACGCTGCTGGGTCAGAACGTCAACGGTTATCGCGGCACCACCCATGACGGTCGCCTGGCCGATCTGGCCGAGCTGATTCGTGTCGTGGCCGCTGTCGATGGCATCGACCGGATTCGCTACACCACGTCGCACCCGCTGGAGTTCTCCGACAGCCTGATCCAGGCCCACGCCGATGTGCCGGAACTGGTCAAACACCTGCACTTGCCGGTGCAGTCGGGTTCGGACCGGATTCTCGCGGCAATGAAACGGAACCACACCGCGCTGGAATACAAATCCAAACTGCGCAAGCTGCGGGCCGCCGTGCCGGGCATTTGCATCAGTTCGGACTTCATCGTCGGCTTCCCGGGCGAAACCGAGAAAGACTTCGAACAAACGATGAAGCTGATCGAAGACGTCGGCTTCGACTTTTCCTACTCGTTCGTCTACAGCCAGCGCCCGGGCACCCCAGCGGCCGACCTGGCCGACGAGACGCCGGAAGAGCTGAAAAAAGAGCGACTGAATGCCCTGCAACATCGCCTGAACCAGCAAGGTTTCGAGATCAGCCGACAAATGGTCGGTTCGGTCCAGCGGATTCTGGTCACCGACTATTCGAAAAAAGACCCCGGCGAGCTGCAAGGCCGGACCGAGAATAACCGTATCGTCAACTTCCGCTGCGACAATCCAACGCTGATCGGACAGTTCGCCGACGTGCACATTGACGCCGCACAACCGCACTCGCTGCGGGGCTCGCTGATCCAGTAACACTGCGCATCACTGTAGAAGCCGAGCTTGCTCGCGATGGCGCCAAGTCAGACAACTTAAAGGTTGAATGCCAGACAGCCATCGCGAGCAAGCTTTGCTCCTACGGGGCGGTGTTTGAAAATGGGATATTTAAGAGCTTTCGCACCCAAGCCACTGGCGTTATCCTTGATTTCATCTTAATTGCCCCAGGGCGGCTAAATACGACCTTGAACGCACCCATAGAACCGCATCGTTTCATCCTCGAGCCCTTTGAGGCTCGCCGCTTCGCCAATCTGTGCGGGCAATTCGACGAGCATTTGCGCTTGATCGAACAGCGCCTGACCATCGAGATCCGCAATCGCGGAAACCAGTTCGAATTGATCGGCGAGCCCAAACACACCACCTCCGCGGAAAACCTCCTGCGCCGCCTGTACCGGGAAACCAAAGGTACCGAGCTGTCGCCGGACATGGTTCACCTGTTCCTGCAGGAATCGGCCGTCGAAGAGCTGGATAACCACTCCCCTGCCGAACCCTCCGTCGCACTGCGCACCAAAAAAGGCATGATTCGCCCACGAGGCTTGAATCAAGTGCGCTATGTGAAGGAAATTCTCGGTAACGACATCAATTTCGGCATTGGCCCTGCCGGTACCGGCAAGACCTACCTGGCCGTTGCCTGCGCGGTAGACGCGCTGGAGCGTGAACAGATTCGCCGCATCCTGCTGGTGCGCCCGGCGGTTGAAGCGGGCGAAAAGCTTGGCTTCCTGCCCGGCGACTTGTCGCAGAAGATCGACCCGTACCTGCGCCCGCTCTATGACGCGCTCTACGAAATGCTCGGCTTCGAACACGTCGCCAAGCTGATCGAGCGCCAGGTCATCGAAGTTGCGCCGCTGGCTTACATGCGCGGTCGCACGCTGAACAACAGTTTCATCATCCTCGACGAAAGCCAGAACACCACCGTCGAGCAGATGAAGATGTTCCTGACCCGTATCGGCTTTGGGTCCACCGCGGTCATCACCGGCGACATCACCCAGGTCGACTTGCCGAAAGGCACCAAGTCCGGGCTGCACCATGTGATCGAGGTGCTCAAAGACGTGCCGGGCATCAGCTTCACCCATTTCATGCCCAAGGACGTTGTGCGCCATCCACTGGTGCAGCGCATCGTCGAAGCCTACGAGCGCTTCGAAAATCGCGTGACCGAAGAAGCCCCGAAGGACAACCGCCGCGATGCTTGAGCTTGATCTGCAACTAGCGACACAAGCGTCCGCCCCCAGCGAAGCCGAGTTCCGCCAATGGTGCGAACTGGCCCTGCGCCAGCGCACTGCCGATTCAGAAATGACCATTCGACTGGTCGATGAAGAAGAAGGCCGAGAACTGAATCACACCTGGCGGCAAAAGGATTACGCCACCAACGTGCTGTCGTTCCCCGCCGATGTGCCCGACGAGTTTCTGGACATCCCGTTGCTGGGCGATCTGGTGATCTGCGTGGCCGTGGTCGAGCGCGAAGCCGCCGAGCAAGGCAAGGCACTCAAGGCCCATTGGGCACATCTGGTCATTCACGGCTGCTTGCATCTGCTGGGTTACGACCATATAGATGACGACGAAGCCGAAGAAATGGAAGCACTGGAACGAACGTTGCTTGCAGAGTTGGGCTATCCCGACCCTTATGCGGACGACGAAACCGAAACATCCCCTATCGTTACAACAAAGGATTCAGAGTAATCGCTATGAGCGAAGATCGATCGAGCAACGGGCAGAAGTCTTGGCTGGGTAAGCTCACCCAGGCTTTTGCCCACGAGCCGAAAAACCGTCAGGAGCTGCTGGAGCTCCTGCGCGATGCACACCAGAACAAGTTGCTGGACAGCGAAGCGCTGGCCATCGTCGAAGGCGCCATCCAGGTTGCGGACCTGCAAGTACGGGACATCATGGTCCCGCGCTCGCAAATGGTCAGCATCAAGGCGACCCAGACACCTCGCGAGTTCCTGCCTGCCGTGGTTGACTCGGCCCACTCCCGCTACCCGGTGATCGGCGAAAGCCACGATGACGTGATGGGCGTGCTGCTGGCCAAGGACTTGCTGCCGTTGATCCTCAGGGAGAACGGCGACAGCTTCAACATCAAGGACCTGCTGCGCCCGGCCACCTTCGTGCCCGAGTCCAAGCGCCTTAACGTGCTGCTGCGTGAGTTTCGTGCCAACCACAACCACATGGCCATCGTCATCGACGAATACGGCGGTGTGGCTGGCCTGGTGACCATCGAAGACGTGCTGGAGCAAATTGTCGGCGACATCGAGGACGAGCACGACGTCGAAGAAGACAGCTACATCAAGCCGCTGCCCAGCGGTGACTTCCTGATCAAGGCCCTGACGCCGATTGAAAACTTCAACGAGTTCTTCGACAGCGAATTCTCCGACGATGAGTTTGATACCGTCGGTGGTTTGGTGATGAGCGCGTTCGGGCACTTGCCAAAGCGCAACGAAATCACTGAAATCGGCCCTTATCGTTTCCGCATCCTGAATGCCGACAGCCGTCGAATTCACCTGCTGCGCCTGACTCCAATTGCCCGTTAAGGACTGACATGCTCCGCGTAACCCGCCCCGGCTGGCCCGGTAACCTGCTGGCCGTGGCGGCCGGTGCACTCACCACCCTGGCGCTGGCGCCGTTCGACATCTGGCCACTGGCATTGCTGGCGGTCGGTTTCTTTTATGCCGGCTTGCGTGAACTGAACCCTCGCCAGGCGCTGGGCCGTGGCTGGTGTTTTGGTTTCGGCCTGTTTGGCGCCGGTACCAGCTGGATCTACTACAGCATTCACAACTTCGGCGGCGCTTCGGTATTGCTGGCCGGCTTGCTGATGCTGGCGTTCACCGCGGCGATTGCCTGGTTCTTTGCCCTGCCTGCCTGGATCTGGGCGCGCTGGCTGCGTCGCAACGAAGCGCCGCTGGCCGATGCCTTGGCCTTTGCGGCGTTGTGGGTCGGTCAGGAAGCGTTTCGCGGCTGGTTCCTCACCGGTTTCCCGTGGCTTTACTCCGGTTACAGCCAGCTTAATGGCCCGCTGGCCGGGCTCGCGCCACTGGGCGGGATGTGGCTGGTGTCGTTCACCCTTGCGTTGACGGCGGCACTGATTTACAACGCCTCGCGCCTGATCAAGACAGGTCGCAAAGGCTTCATCGCAGCCGGTGTGTTGCTGTTGATCGGCCCTTGGGCTGTCGGCATTGCGCTCAAAGGTCACGCCTGGACCAGCCCATCCGGTCCAGCGCTGAGCGTTGCGGCGATTCAAGGCAATATCGAACAAAGCATGAAGTGGGACCCGGCGCAGCTTAACGCGCAACTGGAGCTGTACCGCGACATGAGCTTTACCTCCAAACGCGTCGACCTGCTGATCTGGCCGGAAACCGCCGTTCCGGTGCTCAAGTCGTCCGCCGAAGGCTACCTGAACATGATGGGCGATTTCGCCGCCGATCGTAAATCCGCGCTGATTACCGGTGTGCCGGTGCGCATGGAAGTACGCCATGAGAAGCGCTTCTTCAACGGCATCACCGTGGTTGGCGAAGGTGATGGCACCTACCTCAAGCAGAAACTGGTGCCGTTCGGCGAATACGTGCCGTTGCAGGATGTGCTGCGCGGACTGATCGCGTTCTTCGACCTGCCTATGTCCGATTTCGCCCGAGGCCCCTCCGATCAGCCGATGCTGCAGGCCAAGGGTTATCAGATTGCGCCGTTCATCTGCTACGAAGTGGTCTACCCGGAATTCGCCGCCAGCCTCGCGGCTCGCAGCGATTTGTTGCTGACCATCAGCAATGACACCTGGTTCGGCACCTCCATCGGCCCGCTGCAACATTTGCAGATGGCGCAGATGCGCGCGCTTGAGGCGGGCCGCTGGATGATCCGCGCCACCAACAATGGCGTGTCCGGCCTGATCAACCCGTTTGGCCAGATTACTGCGCAGATCCCACAGTTCGAACGCGGCATCCTGTACGGCGAAGTCGTACCGATGCACAACCTGACGCCGTACCTGCAATGGCGCTCGTGGCCGCTGATCATTGTTTGCGTGCTGTTGTTTGGCTGGGCGTTGGTTGCCAGCCGGATGGCGAAAACCGTTTAAGTATTGCGGCGCCTGAAAAATTCGCAGCCTCGTTGCACTCGACAGCTCCTACAGAGAACGCAATCCCCTGTAAGAGCTGTCGAGTGAAACGAGGCTGCGATCTTTTGATCTTCAGCGGTAAAACATCGAATACCCGACCTGCCCCACCGCCTCGTTCAGCAATTGACCGGATTGCCAGATCGACTTGAATTCCGGCATCCAGCCACCCAGCGGTCGCGCATTGTCCACGCCTAAAAAGCCCACCGGCGCGGGCACCACTTCAAATCCTGCCTTCTGGAAACTCCAGACAGATCGCGGCATGTGCCAGGCATGGGTCACGACCACCACCCGCTTGATCCCTTGGGGCAATAACACCTCGGCACTGAACTGCGCGTTCTCCCACGTCGTGCGGCTGCGTCCTTCCTGCCAGCGCACCGACACGCCGAAATCATCCAGCAGCGAGTCCGCCATCATCTTCGCTTCAGTCGGCGGCGTGCCGTAGTGCAGGCCACCACTGGTCAGAATCGGCAAACCGGACGCCTTGGCCAGCCGCGCGGCATAACGCTCACGCTCGAGGCCAATGCCGGTTGGCTGGTCAGTCCCCCAGGCAATATCGCCACGTTCACGTCCAGAGCCCAACACCACAATCGCGTCCGCGCGCTGCGCCAGGGTCGCCCATTCGTCGAACGCCAACGGTGGGTTTCGCTCCAGCGCCCTGGCACTCCACTCCACCATCACCGGCAAGCTCATCAGCCAGAAGCCGCCGGCCCCCAATACGAAGCAGGCAGCCGCAAGCCTTGGCCTTGAGCGGCGCAACCACCACGCAAGAACCAGCAACAGCAAAAGAATGCCGGGAGGCAACAAAAGTTGTTTCACAAAATAACGAAAAGGCATCGAGCATCTCCTGAGATGCCCGAAGCCTAAGTGGGTTGACGCAATGCGACAAGAAATGCGCGAAGACTATGCTTTAAAAAACCACGTTTCATGGCGTGGAGCCGTTACTTGAATTGCAGGGACCGGGCCTTTACCGCGTCCTTGCCCGGGACTTTATCCTTGAGCCAGATGATTTTGGCCGAACGTGGTGCGTCGAGTTGCTTCACTGCTGCTGACAAGCATCCGTGTGTTTCACGTTCACTGCGATCCAGATAGGCTTTGACCAATTCAAACTCTGCGGGGCTAAGGCCGCGCAACTCCAGCTCCAAGGGACGCTCATCGCGCAGCCGGCCTGCAGTTTTTGCAGCATCCAGGGCCATTCCCAGACGATCGATCAGTCGTTCGTACAACTCCGGTTTTGTGACTTTTTGCTGTGACTCAACCATCCCTCACCTCATTGGAAGATAAGACCTACTCCCCATTTAGAGCTTAGCTTCCATGGACAAACCGGCTGAACGCCGCGACCAACGGCCCTCGCAGCTGTTTTTGAAGGACGCACGGCAGTAATCAGGGTTTCCCTCGGTAGAGCGCGGTCATGTATGCTACGGCGCTTCCTGTAACTCCACTTCCAGCTCGTCTGGGCACCGAAACGCCGATTTGGCGTGTTCACCGTCCAGCGTTGCATTGAAGAGGATTAGGCCACCCCTATTCAGTTCAAAAGTAGCCATGCACGAACAATATCAGCCCCGTGAAATCGAAGTCGCCGCCCAGTCATTCTGGGACGAGCAAAAGTCCTTTGAAGTCAGTGAACAGCCAGGCAAGGAGACTTTCTACTGCCTGTCGATGTTCCCTTACCCCAGCGGCAAACTACACATGGGGCACGTGCGCAACTACACCATCGGCGACGTGATCTCCCGCTACCAGCGCATGCAAGGCAAAAACGTTCTGCAACCCATGGGTTGGGACGCCTTCGGCATGCCGGCGGAAAACGCCGCGATGAAGAACAACGTAGCGCCCGCCAAGTGGACCTACGAAAACATCGCCTACATGAAAAGCCAGCTGCGCAGCCTGGGCCTGGCAGTGGACTGGTCGCGCGAAGTGACCACCTGCAAGCCCGATTACTACCGCTGGGAACAATGGCTGTTCACTCGCCTGTTCGAAAAAGGCGTGATTTACAAGAAAAGCGGCACCGTGAACTGGGACCCGGTCGACCAGACCGTTCTGGCTAACGAGCAGGTGATCGACGGTCGCGGCTGGCGTTCCGGCGCGCTGATCGAAAAGCGCGAGATCCCGATGTATTACTTCAAGATCACCGCTTACGCGGATGAGCTGCTGGAAAGCCTCGACGACCTTCCGGGCTGGCCTGAACAGGTCAAGACCATGCAGCGCAACTGGATCGGCAAATCGCGCGGCATGGAAGTGCAGTTCCCGTACAACGTCGATTCCATCGGCGAAACCGGCGCGCTGAAAGTCTTCACCACCCGTCCGGACACCCTGATGGGCGCGACTTACGTTGCCGTGGCTGCCGAACACCACCTGGCGACCCTGGCCGCACAGAACAACCCTGAGCTGCAAGCGTTCATCGCTGAATGCAAGGGCGGCAGCGTGGCTGAAGCCGACGTCGCCACTCAAGAGAAAAAAGGCCTGCCGACCTCGCTTTTCGTCGAGCACCCGCTGACCGGTGAAAAACTGCCGGTGTGGGTCGCCAACTATGTGCTTATGCACTACGGCGATGGCGCGGTCATGGCTGTGCCGGCCCACGACGAACGTGATTTCGAGTTCGCTACCAAGTACAACCTGCCGATCAAGTCCGTGGTGCGCACAAGCTCTGGCGACACCCACCCTGCCCCATGGCAAGACGCCTATGGCGAGCACGGCACGCTGATCAACTCCGGTGAGTTCGACGGTCTGGACTTCGCAGGCGCCTTCGATGCCATCGAAGTGGCGCTGATCAAGAAAAGCCTCGGCGCCTCACGCACCCAGTTCCGCCTGCGCGACTGGGGCATCAGCCGCCAGCGCTACTGGGGCTGCCCGATCCCGATCATCCACTGCAACACTTGCGGTGATGTGCCGGTGCCGGAAGACCAGTTGCCTGTGGTACTGCCGGAAGACGTCGTGCCGGACGGCGCGGGTTCGCCGCTGGCGCGCATGCCCGAGTTCTACGAGTGCAGCTGCCCGAAATGCGGCCAGCCTGCCAAGCGTGAAACCGACACCATGGACACCTTCGTCGAGTCCTCGTGGTACTACGCCCGTTACGCCTCGCCGCACTATGAAGGTGGCCTGGTAGAAAAAACCGCGGCTGACCACTGGCTGCCGGTGGATCAGTACATCGGCGGTATCGAGCACGCGATTCTTCACCTGCTCTACGCACGCTTCTTCCACAAGCTGATGCGCGACGAAGGCCTGGTGAGTTCCAACGAGCCGTTCAAGAACCTGCTGACCCAGGGCATGGTGATCGCCGAGACTTACTATCGTCGCGAAGCCAACGGCGCTTACACCTGGTWCAACCCGGCGGAYGTCGAACTKGAGCGTGACAGCAAGGCCAAGGTTATCAGCGCCAAGTTGAAAGCTGACGGCTTGCCGGTGGAAATCGGCGGCACCGAGAAGATGGCCAAGTCGAAGAACAACGGCGTCGACCCACAGTCGATGATCGACCAGTTCGGCGCAGACACCTGCCGCCTGTTCATGATGTTCGCCTCGCCACCCGACATGAGTGCGGAATGGTCTGACTCCGGCGTCGAAGGTTCGCACCGTTTCCTCAAGCGCGTCTGGCGTCTGGCTCAAGCACACGTCACCCAGGGCCTGCCGGGCAAGCTGGACATCGCCGCCCTGAACGACGAGCAGAAAGCCGTTCGCCGCTCGATCCACCTGGCTATCAAGCAAGCGAGCCAGGACGTCGGCCAGAATCACAAATTCAACACCGCCATCGCCCAGGTGATGACGCTGATGAACGTGCTGGAAAAGGCTGCACAAGCCACCGAACAGGATCGCGCTCTGATTCACGAAGGTCTGGAAACCGTAACGCTGCTGCTGGCTCCAATCACACCGCACATCAGCCACGAGCTGTGGAATCAACTGGGCCACGCTGCTCCTGTGATCGACGCCGGCTGGCCGGTGGTGGATGACAGCGCGTTGGTACAAGACAGCTTGCAGCTGGTGATTCAGGTCAATGGCAAGCTGCGCGGCCACATCGAAATGCCGGCCAGCGCCAGCCGCGAAGACGTCGAAGCCGCTGCACGAGCCAATGAAAACGTGCTGCGTTTTGTCGACGGCCTGACTATTCGCAAAGTGATCGTCGTGCCCGGGAAACTGGTCAACATCGTCGCCAGCTAATTGGATCAGGCGCCGGGCCATGCCCGGCGCCGAGTAAAACCTTTCGGGCCGCAAGATCGGCCCACATGGTTTCAAGGGGAGCAACAAAATGATCAAACGCAATCTGCTGGTGATGGGCCTTGCGGTCCTGTTGAGCGCCTGCGGTTTCCAGCTGCGCGGCACCGGCACCACTGAACTGGCGATCAAGGAGCTAGACGTGAGCGCCCGCAATGCCTACGGCCAAACCGTGGTGCAACTGCGTCAGCTGCTGGAAAGCAGCGGCGTCAAGGTCTACACCGGCGCGCCTTACAAATTGGTGCTGACCGACGAGCAGGAAAGCCAGCGCATTCTCAGCTACGCAGGTGCCGGCCGTACTGGCGAGTATGAAATAACCACCGTCCTGAACTACGACATTCGTGGCGCACATGACATGCCACTGTTGAGCGATAAAATCCAGGTACAAAAGATCTTTTTGCACGACGGCAACAACCTGGTGGGTTCCGATCAGGAAGCCTCCTCAGCCCGTGTAGAAACCCGTCGCGAACTGATTCAACGCATGATGCTGCGCCTGCAGCAGATCACGCCAACCCAGCTGGATCAGTTGCAACAGACTGCCGAAGCCAAGGCCAAGGCCGAAGCACAGGCGCTGGAAGCCGCTCAGAAGGCTGAAGCGAATACTCCGCGCCAGTCGCCTGTCCAGATCCCGCAACAGTAAGACTTTCGGGGCGCTCCGGCGCCCCGTTGGCCCTCTCTTATGAAACTTGCCCCCGCCCAACTCGGTAAACACCTGCAAGGTGCCCTCGCGCCCGTCTACATCATCAGCGGCGATGACCCGTTGCTGTGTCAGGAAGCGGCCGATGCCATTCGTGCAGCCGCCCGCCAGCAAGGCTTTGACGAACGTCAGGTCTTTGCCGCCGACGCCAGTTTCGACTGGGGTACGTTGTTGCAAGCCGGTGCAAGCATGTCGCTGTTTGCCGAAAAACGTTTGCTGGAACTGCGCCTGCCCTCCGGTAAACCCGGTGACAAAGGCGCCGCCGCGTTCATCGAGTACTGCTCTCGCCCGGCCGAAGACACGATATTGCTGATCAGCTTGCCCAAGCTCGATGGCAGTGCGCAGAAGACCAAGTGGGGCAAGGCGCTGGTCGAAGGCCAGCACACGCAGTTCGTGCAAATCTGGCCGGTGGATGCCAATCAGTTGCCAAGCTGGATTCGCCAGCGCCTGTCTCAGGCCGGGTTGTCGGCCAACCAGGACGCGGTCGAATTGATTGCCGCCCGCGTCGAGGGCAACCTGCTTGCCGCCGCGCAGGAAATCGAAAAGCTGAAATTGATGGCCGAAGGTGGGCAGATCACCGTCGAAACCGTACAGGCCGCCGTGGCCGACAGTGCGCGGTTCGACGTATTCGGCCTGACCGACGCGATCCTCAATGGCGAAGCGGCCCACGCCTTGCGCATGCTCGAAGGGCTGCGCGGTGAGGGTGTCGAACCTCCGGTGATTCTCTGGGCGCTGGCCC
This sequence comes from Pseudomonas sp. P1_F1_2, assembly GCF_056405815.1. NCBI lineage: Bacteria > Pseudomonadati > Pseudomonadota > Gammaproteobacteria > Pseudomonadales > Pseudomonadaceae > Pseudomonas > Pseudomonas sp. P1_F1_2. The sequence goes on from NZ_JBFUBK010000152.1 coordinate 11,580, forward strand.
GGGAACTGCGCCTGCTGGCCAACCTGTCACTGCAATACAGCCAGGGTGTGCCACTGGACAAAGCCTTCAGCCAGGCTCGACCGCCCGTCTGGGACAAACGCAAACCGCTGATGAGCAAGGCCCTGCAACGCTATTCGGCGCAACGCTGGGCGCAGCTGCTGCTGGAGGCCCAGCGCATCGATGCGCAAATCAAAGGCCAAGCAGCGGGTTCGCCATGGATGAGCCTCAGTCGACTGTCTTTGTTGATGGCCGGCCAACGCCTGACCTTACCCGCCGAATAAACACGCCCTTGTAGCAGCTGGCGAAGCCTGCGTCCGGCTGCGCAGCAGTCGTAAACTCTGAATCCACTATCATCCTGAAGAAACTCATTGC
>NZ_JBFUBK010000153.1:0-11753 GCF_056405815.1 Pseudomonas sp. P1_F1_2
CGTAAACCCTGCTTGCAGAGTCTTCCTGAAACACCGCGAACACTGATTTCACGACTGCTGCGCAGCCGAACGCAGGCTTCGCCAGCTGCTACAGGTTGCATTGCGGCTTGGCTGATCGGGGAAGTTTTCGTACAGGAAAATCAGAGCTTCCGAAGGTCCGTTCCCTTTCCTTTGCAGGACATTTCCTAGATCATTCCGCTCGCTTGCGCCTGCCAGATTCGGTGGCTAGTCTCGGTCCGTCACTGCTCATCAGTGATCGGGTTTAGTCGCCCGGATCTCTCTAGGCGCACAGCGCCACCTCATTTCAGGTGTTCTCATTTCCTGAAAGCTATGGTGGCTGTGCGCAGGGCACCTTCGGGTGCGCCGGTATGCCTGGAGGCCGGTCGACTAACCTGCGTGCAGCCGCCACCCCTGCTCGTTTAGTCGCGATTACGGTTGGCTCCAATTAGCTCTAGGAGTTTTACCAATGAAGAAATCCGTACCCGATCCACCTCCCGAAACCTCTACCCACGAAACCGCCACTGAAGCCCCGCCCAGGGATCGATCAGCGCTCTACCGTGCCATTGATTTCTACCTCACTGGCGACCAACCTTCACCGCCCGATGAGCTGCGCTTCTACAACGTCAGCAAAGACGTGAGTTTCGAAGACACCCAGCTCTATGTCGCCGATCTGCTGCGCTGTGCTTCGGTGACCGCATATCAGTGTGGCGATCACCTCAAGGGTGCCGACCGGGCGATGGTGTTTTCGGTCTGGCATTTGCTGGAGATCGCCAAAGCCATGGTGGATCGCTCGATTGATTGCCTAGGGATGAAGCAGGGCTGAGTTATTGGTTGTCAGTGATACCGCCATCGCGAGCTTGCTCGCGATTGGCTGCGAAGCAGCCACCGGCTTCATGGCGTATATTCGGCAAACCCTAATTGCCCGTGCAGCCCGACCATGAAGCAGACGCCCACCGACCTTGAGCAGATCACCGCCACCACCCTCGGCCATTACAACTCGGTGGCCGAGGACTTTCGCGAGGGCACTCGCGATCACGATGTCAGCCAGAACATCGATGCCCTGTTGCGGCATATTCAAGGCGAGGCGCCGTTCGACATTCTTGATTTTGGCTGCGGCCCGGGCCGCGACCTGCAAACCTTTACGCGCATGGGCCATAGCGCCATCGGTCTCGACGGCTCAGAAAAACTGGCGCAGATGGCACGCGAGGACAGCGGTTGTGAGGTCTGGCAGCAGGACTTCCTGAAGCTTGATTTACCGGCCGAACGCTTCGACGGAATTTTTGCCAATGCGGTGTTGTTTCACATCCCGCGCCAGGAATTACCACGGGTGTTGAAGCAACTGCGCGGGGCGTTGAAACCGGGTGGGGTGTTGTTCAGTTCCAATCCTCGCGGGGAGAATCAGGAGGGCTGGAACGGGCCGCGTTATGGGTCGTATCACGACCTTGCGGCTTGGCAGCAGTTACTGACCGAGGCGGGGTTTGTGGAGTTGGAGCACTACTACCGGCCAGCGGGGCTGCCGCGGGAGCGGCAGCCTTGGTTGGCGAGTGTCTGGCGTAAGCCTGTGTAGTCAGTTCGGACGCCTTCGCGGGCAAGCCCGCTCCCACAGGGTACGCGGTCACTGTGGGGGCGGCGGTGCGACGATTCGACTTGCCCGCGATTAGAGCGCGAAGCGCTCGCCTTTAAGCCACCTCTTTCTTCGGCTCGCGAATTTTGTACCAGGCCACATAAAGCGCCGGCAAAAACAGCAGCGTCAGCAAGGTTGCGATGACAATCCCGCCGATCATCGCGTAGGCCATCGGCCCCCAGAACACTTCCCGGGCAATCGGAATCATCCCCAGGCTCGCCGCCGCCGCCGTCAGCAGGATCGGCCGACGTCGATGCTCGGTGGCCTCGACCACCGCGTCCCACGGCGCATAGCCCTTCTTCTCGTATTCGTCGATCTGGGTCACCAGAATCACCGAGTTACGGATGATGATGCCGATCAGCGCCAAAATCCCAAGGATCGCCACAAAGCCCATCGGCGTGCCTGTCGGCACCAGCGCGATCACCACGCCGATCAGGCCCAACGGCGCGACGCTGGCCACCAGGAACAGCTTCTGCACGCTGTGCAACTGGATCATCAGGAAGGTCGCCATCAAGAACAGCATCAGCGGCACAACCTTGGCAATCGGCCCCTGGGCCTTGCCGCTTTCCTCCACCGTACCGCCGGTGGCGACCTTGTAACCTGCCGGCAGCTTGGCAGCGAAGGCGTCGATGGACGGCTTGAGGATCTTCACCAGGTCCGTCGGCTGGATCTCGTCGCGTATCGCCGCCTTGATGGTGATGGTCGGCAGACGATCGCGACGCCACACCAGCGGCTGCTCCAGCTCGTAGCGCACGGTGGCAAACGCCAACAGCGGAATCGACGTGCCGTTCGGCGAGACGATCTGCAAGTTCTGCAGGGTTTCCGGCGTACCACGTTCGGAATCCACTGCACGCCCGACCACATTGATCAGATAGATGTCGTCATCGACCTGGGTCACCGCCTGGCCGCTGACGATGCCGTTCATCAGGTTGGCCACGTCTTCGGAAGACAGCCCCAACTGCCGCGCCTTGTCTTGGGCAATGTCGATGCGCAGCACTTTGCCCGGTTCGTTCCAGTCGTAGATGATCTCGCCAATGTGCGGGTTCTTGTCCAGTTCGGAGGCCAGGTCGATGGCGTGCCGGCGAACCTGGTCGATGTCTTTGCCGCTGATCCGGTACTGGATCGGACGCCCTACCGGCGGGCCCATTTCCAGTGCCTGGACATAACCGCCGATGCCGACGAAGTCATTGCGCAAGCGCTCACGAAGCTTCTGCATCATGGCCTCACGGGTCTTGCCTTTGCTGACGATCACCAACTGCGCATAGAACGGGTTTTGCAGTTGTTGGTCCAGAGGCAGATAGAAACGGATCGCGCCCTGACCGATGTAGGTGCTCCAGCGCACGATGTCCGGATCGTCCTTGAGCGTGGCTTCGAGACGATCGACGGCCCGGCGGGTTTCGTCGATCGAGGCGTTTTGCGGCAGGTTCAGGTCGACCAGGATTTCCGGGCGATCCGAAGACGGGAAGAACTGGTTCTGCACAAAACGCATGCAAAACAACGCCAGCACAAAACACAGCACAGTGATGCCGATGGCCCACCAGCGATTGCGCATGCACCACAGCAGCCCGCCATTGAACGCCTTGCCGATGCGTCCGGGTTCGCCTTCATGGGGTTTCACGTTGGCACTGAGAATGTGCACGCCGAGCACCGGTGCAAACAGTACCGCCACCACCCACGACACCAGCATTGCGCAGGCAATCACCGCAAACAGCGTGTAGGTGTACTCACCCGCGGAACTGGCGTTCAAGCCGATCGGCACGAACCCCGCCACCGTTACCAGCGTACCGGTCAACATCGGGAACGCCGTGGAGGTGTAGGCGAACGTGGCGGCTTGCTCCTTGGTGTCGCCCAACTCAAGGCGCGTGACCATCATCTCCACGGTGATCATCGCGTCGTCCACCATCAGGCCGAGGGAAATGATCAGTGCGCCAAGGGAGATCCGCTGCATGGTAATGCCGCTGTACTCCATGAACACGAAGACCAACGCCAGCACCAACGGGATCGAGCACGCCACCACCAGCCCGGCACGCACACCGAGGCTGATGAAGCTAACCACCAGCACGATGATCACCGCTTCGAACAGCGCACGGGTAAAGCCGCCGACGGCCTCTTCCACCACCACGGCCTGATCCGAGACGTTGTAGATGCCAACACCCACCGGCAGGTCGGCGGTCAGTTGTTCGATACGCTCGTGCAAGGCCTTGCCGAACGCCTGGACGTTGCCACCCGTCTGCATGGCAATCGCCAGGCCGATGGCCTGTTTGCCGTTGAAGCGAAATTCCGGCGAGGCCGGGTCGACATAGCCGCGACTGATTTCGGCAATGTCGGCCAGACGATAGTAGCGGTCGTTGAGCTTGAGGTTGACCTCGGCCAGGTCTTTCTCCGAAGCGAACTTCCCTGAAGTGCGCACCGAAATCCGCTCCGGCCCGGCCTCTATGACACCTGCCGGGGTCACGGCGTTCTGGGTTTGCAGGCTCTGCACCACCTGACGCTGATCGATGCCCAGCGCTGCGAGTTTGCGTGTGGAGAAATTCAGGTACAGCACTTCGTCCTGCTGGCCGACCATTTCGATCTTGCCCAGCCCCGGCACGCCGCGAATTTCCATGCGCGCCTGTTCCACGTAGTCGCGCAACTGACGCAAGGTCAGGCCGTCAGCGGTGAAGGCGTAGATCGACCCGAAGACGTCACCGAACTCGTCGTTGAACGACGGCCCCTGTATGCCTTGCGGGAACTGGTACTTGATGTCGTTGATCTTCTTGCGTACCTGGTACCAGATCTCCGGGATGTCCTTGGAATTGGTAGTGTCGCGCAAGTACACGTACACCGTGGACTCGCCCGGCCGTGTGTAGCTTTTCACGTAGTCGAGGGAGTCGAGCTCTTCGAGTTTTTTCTCGATCCGGTCAGTGATCTGCTTGAGCGTTTCCTCCTGGGTCGCGCCCGGCCATTTGCTCTGGATCACCATGGTTTTGATGGTGAACGAAGGGTCTTCTTCGCGCCCCAGGTTGAAGTACGAGAACACACCCATCAGCAACGCGACGAACATCAGATACCAGACGAACGACTGATGCTTGAGGGCCCATTCCGAGAGATTGAAAGGCCCTTTCATTGACTGTCCTCGTCGAATTTCACTGGTTGCCCCGGTTTGAGGCTGTTTACGCCGGCCGTGATGACGCGCTCGCCGTTCTTGACGCCGCCGGCCAGCACCACGGTGCTGTCGGTACGGCTGATGACCTTGACGTCCCTGGGTGCCACGGTCTTTTTCTGTGTATCAATCACCCAGATGCGGGGTTTGCCGTCGACCTCCTGCAACGAGGTGAGAGGCAGTTCGATGCGCGGCTTGATCGCCGAACTCAGGGTGACGCTGATCGCGGTGCCCAAACGAAAGCCTTCCGGCGTTTCAGCGAGGGTCAGGCGAGCACGACGGGTGCGCGTGGCACTCTGCGCCTGGGGTTCGATTTCGCGGATGATCGCGGTGGTGTTGGTGTTCGGGTCGAGTTGGGCGGCGACCTGAAACACCACATCCTCGGGCAGTTGATCGACCAATGTATCGGGCAGATCAATCACCGCTTCCTTGATGTCAGGTTGCGCCAGGGTCACCACTTGCTGGCCGGCGGAGACTACCTGGCCGGCCTCGGCGTTCCATGCGGTGACCACGGCTTTATGGTCGGAGCGCAACTCGGTGTAGCCGAGTTGATCCTGGCTCTGGCTGACCGTCGCCTGAGCTTGATCGAGGGAGGCCTGGGTGGTTTTCAGATCGGTCAGGGCGGCGTCCAGCTGCGCTTGCGCACCCACTCCGCGATCAAACAGGGCCTGCTGGCGCGACGCACTGGCTTTGGCATTGATCAATTGCGCGAAGATTTTCGCCAGGTCGCCCTGAGCCGAACGCAACTGGTTTTGCTGATCAGAAGGATCAAGGGTCGCGAGCAATGTGCCCTTCTCGACCTCGGCCCCGACATCGACGTTACGACTGGCGATGCGCCCGCCCACCCGAAAACCGGTATTGCTTTCGTAACGCGCCTGGATACTGCCGGCAAACCGGCCCAGATCCTCTTCGTTCAAGGCCTTGACCTTGACGGACAGCACGGGACGTACCGGCTGCGGTGGCGGTTCGTTTTTGGAACAGGCGCTCAGCACCAGCCCAAGGGACAATCCAAGGGGCAATGCCCAAAAAGGCTTCATGGCTTGGCTCCCCAACTCAGATCCTTGTAAGTATTTTCGGCAATCTCGACTTCCATGCCCGGGTGCAACAACTGCCCTCCGGCGATGATGACTTTGTCGCCCTCGTTGAGGCCTTTACTGATAATGACCCTGCCGGTCAGGTAGCGTAAAACGGTGACCGAGTGCAATTGGGCCTGGCCTTTGTCGTCGACCAACCAGACAGCAGGCTCACTGATGTTTTTGGTCAGGGCCGACCATGGCAACTCAATCGCAGACTTTCCCGAACCTCTGGCCGTGGCGCTCACCACCGAACCCAATTGCATCCCGGCGGGCAGGCTGTCGAGGCCAACCTTGACCTGCACGGTGCCGGACTGGGCGGACACCGCCGGGGTCACTTCGCGCACGGTGCCGGTGGTTTTGATCTCGGGGTTATCGAGCAGACTGAGGACAATGGTTTGATCCGTCGGCTTCTCGGCCAGTAGCGATTCATAGACATTGAACACCGCATCTCGATCGCCATCGCGAGCCAGGCTGAAAACCGGCATTGTCGCCTGCACCACCTGGCCGACTTCAGCCTGACGTGCGGTGATGATGCCCGGCGCTTCGGCGATCAGTGCGGTGTAGCTCAGTTGATCGCGGGCATTGGCCAGCTGCGCCTGGGCCGCGCTCAATGCGCTCTGACTGCTGCGCAACGCTGCCTGCGCCGAGTCATATTCGCTCTGGCTGGTGTAGCCCTTGGGCAGGAGTTTTTGCTGGCGCACGAACGCCGCCGCATTCTGCTTGACCAGCGCCTGTTGGGCGGCCACTTGGGCCTGGGCCGAATCGACATTGGTCTGCAAGTCCTTGGGATCGAGGCGCGCCAGCACTTGCTTGGCGGTCACCCGATCACCGACATCCACCGTACGCTGGATGATTTTGCCGCCGACGCGGAAGGACAGCTCGGTCTGGACACGGGCCTGAATGTCACCCGTCAGCGTCACCGAGGCCGCGTAATCCGACGGTTTGACCACTTGTACGAATACCCTTGGCAGGTATTCCTGAATCGGTTTTTTCTCGTCGCATGCCGTCAGCAGCATTGTGACACTCAAGGCCATGATGACTTTCAATCCGGGAACCGCCATGCAAACTCCTTGGCCTTTTTTATGAACAACACGACAGAGAGCTTAGAACAATGTCGTGACCTTGCACGCCCGACTTATGAAGAAAAAAGTTGTCATGATTGACCCTAAAACACTTGCCATAGACGCCTGCGCGCACCCGACAATGCCCGCCTATTGAACCCGCCCAAGGAACCGGCACATGCTCAACACCCTCGCGGTGGCCAATTACCGCTCGATCAATAAATTGGTCATCCCACTGGGCCGCTTGAACCTGATTACCGGTCCGAATGGCAGCGGTAAATCCAATCTATACCGCGCACTGCGCCTGCTGGCGGAAACCGCTCAGGGTGGCGTGGTCAATGCGCTGGCCCGTGAGGGTGGGCTGGACTCGACCTTCTGGGCCGGGCCGGAAAACATCACCCGACGCATGCGCAATGGTGAAGTCCCGGTCGAGGCAACGGTGAGACACGGCGTCAAACGACTGCGTCTGGGGTTTGCCGGTGAGGATTTCAGCTATTCGATCAGCCTCGGGCTGCCCGATTCCAACGGCCACTTCATGCTGCCCGAACACCCTACCCCCATTCCGTCGCGTTTCAGCCTGGACCCGCAAATCAAGCGTGAATGCGTCTGGGCCGGGCCAATCTATCGGCCGGCCAGCCTGCTGGTGGATCGCAACGGCCCGATGATCCGCGCCAGAGCCAATCGCAGCTGGGACGTGCTGGCCCAACACACGCCGAATTTCGACAGCCTGTTCGATCAGGTCGGCAGCTTGCGTTCTTCGCCGGAGGTCCTGGAATTACGCGAGTTCATCCGTCGCTGGCGCTTCTACGATCACTTTCGCAGTGACGCCGACGCGCCCGTGCGTCAACCGCAACTCGGCACCCGCACGCCCGTGTTGCACCACGACGGGCGCGACCTGGCGGCCGCCTTGCAGACCATCATTGAAATCGGCGACCCCGAGGCGCTGCGAACCGCGATCAGCGACGCCTTTCCCGGTGCGAGACTGCACATCGCGCCGTTGCAAGGCGGACGGTTTTCCATCGAGTTTTATCAGGAAGGGTTGTTACGGCCGTTATCGGCCGCCGAATTGTCGGACGGGACGCTGCGTTATTTGCTGCTCGTCGCCGCGCTGCTGACGCCACGCCCACCCACGTTGATGGTGCTGAACGAGCCGGAAACCAGTCTGCATCCGGATCTGTTGCCGGCCTTGGCACGTTTGATTATCCGGGCCTCGGAGCAGTGCCAGGTGTGGGTGGTGTCTCATGCGCGGCGGTTGATTTCAGCGTTGCAGGAAGACCCGGAATGCAATTGCATCGTGCTGGAGAAAAACCTCGGCCAGACCGGCATTGTCGGCCAGCGAATGCTCGATGAGCCGGCGTGGAACTGGCCGGATTGAGGCTGCCCCCCCGCCCTGCGGCGTGGGAGCTCGCTCCCGCTTGATCGTTCCCACGCTCTGCGTGGGAACGATCAGTGCTCCTGCGTAGAAACGATCATCAGCCCTGCCACTTCCCGCCCTCGACAATCACACTCTCAGGCTTGGTGTCATCGCTCAGTTCCTTGCGCACGTACTGGTCGTACAGCTTGAGCAAATACTTCTCCTCACCCAGTTTCGCCAACTCGGTATTCACCCAGTCTCGCAGCTCGATATTGCCCTTCTTCACCGCTGGCGCGATCGGTGCCTCAGCGCCCAGTGTCTGGGTCAATACGCGGTAGCCAGGGTTTTGCTTGGCCCAGCTGAACAGCACCAGATTGTCCTGCGCATAGGCATCACCGCGACCATTGGCCAGGGCTTGCAGGGATTCGGAGTTCTTCTCGAACTTCAGCAGTTTCCAGTCCGGGTGATTCTTGGTCAGCCAGATGTCCGCCGTCGTACCGGTGGTGACGATGGTGGTGCGCGTCGCCAGGTCATCGAGGTTTTTCACTGTGCTGGCTTGTGGCACCAAAGCCTGTACCGCGACTTTCAGGTTCGGGTTGGTGAATTCCACTGCTTCCTTGCGCTCCGGGGTGACGGTCATGTTGGCCAGGATCAGATCGACCTTGTCACTTTGCAGAAACGGAATCCGGCTGGCCGGCTCCACCGCGACGAACTCGACTTTGTTTTCATCGCCCAACAAATCCTTGGCGAATTGACGACCGATGTCCGTATCGAAACCCACGTAGCGCCCGGCCTCATTGACGAAACCGAACGGCGGCTTATCGGTGAAGACGCCAACGATCAGTTTGTCCCGGGCTTTGATTTTTTCCAGGTAACTGCCACTGGTGGCGACCGGCTTGGCGGGCTCCTCGGATTTGTTGCAACCGGCCAGTAACGCGAGGCCGAACAATGACAGTAGCAAGCGTGAAGTCTTGGCAGTTTTCATAGCAGTTCCAGTTCCTTTGTTTGAGTCGTTTTGGGTAGTGCGGCGACGTAGGAGAACTTCTCCAGGAACTGCTGCGCTCGTGCGGTTTGCGGGTTCGTAAAGAAAATCTCGGGAGGGTTTTGCTCAAGGATTCGCCCGGCATCCATGAACACGATGCGGTCCGCCACAGCGCGGGCGAAGGCCATTTCGTGGGTGACGATCAACAGCGTCATGCCTTCGCGGGCCAGGCCTTGAATGACGTCCAGAACCTCCTTGACCATTTCCGGGTCGAGGGCGGCGGTGACTTCGTCGAAGAGCATGACCTGAGGGTTCATGCACAGCGAACGGAGGATGGCGATGCGTTGCTGCTGGCCACCGGAGAGCTGACGCGGGAATGCGTCGCGCTTGTCCGCCAGGCCCACGCGCGCCAGCAAGGCTTCGGCCTGGTCACGGGCCTCACGGCGGTCGCGCTTCTGCACTTTCAGCGGGCCGAGCAACAGGTTGTCGAGCACGCTCATGTGCGGGAACAAGTGATAGCTCTGGAACACCATGCCGATCTGTTGGCGTACTTCGCGCCAGTCGGTGCCCTTGCCCAGCAGTTCGCGGCCGGCCAGTTGCAGGCTGCCACTGTGCGCGACCTCCAGTCCGTTGAGACAGCGCAGCAGGGTGCTTTTGCCACAACCGCTGGGGCCCAGGATGACGATGACTTCGCCCGCCTTAACCTGTAAGTCGATGCCATTGAGCACCTGCTGTGCGCCGAAGAACTTGTTGAAACCCTTGAACTCGATCAGTGCGTTCATGCTTGCGTCCAGCGCCGCTCCAGCACGCGCGAGGCGGCCGAGAGCGGGTAGCAGATGAAAAAGAAAAACAGGAAAAGTGCGCCGTAGATCAGCACCGATTCGTAAGTGCGTTCGATGATCTGCTGGCCGACCTTGATCACATCCACCACACCGATCAGCACCGCCAGGGAGCTGGTTTTGATGATGCGCGTGTAGACGTTGATGGTCGGCGGTGTCATGCGTTTCAACGCTTGCGGCAGCAGCACGTAGCCGTAGAGTTGCACGCCGTTCAAGCCAATCGACAACCCGGCTTCACGCTGCCCGCGTGGCAATGAATGCAACGCGCCGCGCACCACTTCGCCGACTTCACTGGCGCCCCACAACGACAACACCAACACCGCGCACCAGAAGCTCGGAATGCTCAAGCCGAAGAAAATCGGCAAGCCAAAGAACAGCAAATACAACCAGACCAGCACCGGGATCGCCCGGAACAATTCCAGGTACACCCGCAGGATCGCGTTCAGCCATGTCGAATTCAGCGTACGCAACACGCCATAGAGCACGCCGCCGACGGTGCTGATGGCGATGCTCAGGAAGGAAATCGACAAGGTTTGCGCCGCGCCCTTGCCCAGTTGCGGCAACGACACCCAGAGCAACTCAAGACCCGAACTGGCCATGCTGGAGCCTCCTTTCCAGACGGCTGAGCAACAGCGACAGCGGCAGAAACAGCAACACGCAAATCAGCGTCAGCACGGTGAGCATTTCGTAGGTTTTGTAATACAGCGCGATGTAGCTTTTGGTGGTGTAGAGAATCTCTGGCACGGCCACCGCCGAGACCACGGTGGTTTCCTTGAGCAGGAAAATGAAATTGGCGAACAGCGACGGCAGGCTGAGGATTCCGGCTTGCGGCAGGATCACATAGCGCAGCAATTGCCCTTGGGACAGGCCGATGGATCGGCCGGATTCGAGTTGCGCCTGGGGCACGGCATCCACGCCGGCGCGCAGCACTTCGGTGAGGTACGCACCGCCAAGGAAGGTCATGGTGATGATCGCCGCGGCAAAGCCCGACACCTTGATGCCCAGCGCCGGCAAGGCAAAGTAGACGAAGAACAGTTGGATCAGCAGCGGCGTGTTGCGGGCAAGCTCGACATACAGGCCGACGAGGCGCTGCAAGTAAGGCGTGCGGAACACCAGAATGGTCGCGTTGACCAACGCCACCAACAGCGAAGTACCGATGGCAATAAAGCCGACCTGCAGCGTCACGCCCACGGCCTTGAGAAACGCCGGCAGGGTGCTGAGGATAAACGCGTAATCGAAAGTCATTGAACGTCCTGTACGCCGCTCGGTAAGCGACGGTGATGCACTCCATGGGCAGGGGATAACTGCCCGGCGGATATCGACTTTAAAGGTATAAAAACCATAATTTAAATACCGATAAAGCATATTGATATCACGCAAAAAACTATCTGCGGATTTGCTGTGGCAACGGAAGACGACTATTTTCCTTTGCACTGTAGGAGGGATCTTTTTTTCACATTGCCCCTCCAAGGACGTACAGCTTTTGGCCAGACTCCCCCGGCCGAACCATCACAAGGAAGAGAAAATGGCTGACGTAAAAGTGCCGCAGCGACTGGATCCGCAGGACATCGTGAAGTTATTGGTAGCGTTGCGCAGGGCGTTGAAGGCCGGGGTGGCCTGAACGATCGAGAGGTGGGCAGTTGTTGATCGTTCCCACGCTCTGCGTGGGAATGTA
>NZ_JBFUBK010000154.1:0-11296 GCF_056405815.1 Pseudomonas sp. P1_F1_2
CGTTCCACTGAGCACCGCGGAACACGCCTTCGAGTTCCTGGATGATCTTGCCATTCCCGCGAACCGGGCCGTCGAGGCGCTGCAGGTTGCAGTTGATGACGAAGATCAGGTTGTCGAGCTTCTCGCGGCCAGCCAGCGAGATGGCGCCCAGGGATTCCGGCTCGTCACACTCGCCGTCGCCCAGGAAGCACCAGACTTTCTGCTTGCCTTCAGGGATGAAGCCACGGGCTTCCAGGTACTTCATGAAACGTGCCTGGTAGATCGCCTGGATCGGGCCCAGGCCCATGGATACGGTCGGGAACTGCCAGAAATCAGGCATCAGCCAAGGGTGCGGGTAGGACGAGAGGCCCTGACCGTCGACTTCCTGGCGGAAGTTGTTCATCTGGTCTTCGGTGATGCGGCCTTCCATGAACGCACGGGCGTAAACGCCTGGCGAGGTGTGACCCTGGAAGTAGATCAGGTCGCCGCCGTGTTCGTCGGTCGGGGCCTGGAAGAAGTAGTTGAAGCCGATGTCATACAGGGTGGCGCTGGAGGCGAAGCTGGAGATGTGACCGCCCAGGTCAGAATCTTTCAGGTTCGTACGCATCACCATGGCCATCGCGTTCCAGCGTACCAACGAGCGAATGCGGCGTTCCATGAACAGGTCGCCAGGCATGCGTGCTTCGTGGGTTACGGGAATGGTGTTGCGGTACGGCGTGGTGATGGCGTAAGGCAGCTGCGAGCCACTGCGGGTCGCCAGTTCGCCCATACGGGTCATCAGATAGTGAGCGCGGTCTTCGCCTTCTTTGTCGAGAACCGATTCCAGGGCGTCCAGCCATTCCTGGGTTTCGACGGGATCGAGGTCTTGCATGGCTTGCTCCAGGGCGGAAAGGCTTCCAGAATCGGTTGCCTGAGTTTGCGACTGGCCTTGTGGGCAGACGATATAAATTCTTGGATTGCCGAGAGGTTGTTCCGGCGGCGTGTAGTTTTACTACAAATCTTCGGGCATTTCAGCCTTTCGAATGTATATACGAGTAGTAAAACTACAGATGAATGGCTTGTGGCCTCCGGCTGCGTTGTGAGAATAATCGTTAAGGTTGGTCTTTTACCAACCACAAAAGGTGAAAGCTTGATGTTCACTGCCAAAAATAAAGAATTTTCAGCTATTTCTAACTTTTGTTCGACAGTCCTTCACGTAGTGCAATATGAAAATTCACTACATGCAACCCGTTGTACGCCGATCAAGGATAGACCATGAGCCTTCCCACGCTTGCCGAACTGCCCGGCATTCTCCTGCCGCTTGTCACCCGCGCCGAACAGTCGCTGCGCACCGCCGTTGCGGCCCTTGAGGACGATCATCGGCTCTCCACCTGGACACCTGAACGCTGGGCGCAATTCGCCCGCGTCGTGGCCGCCAGCGACTTTGTGATTGAACAGAGTGTGCGTGACCCTTTGATGTTGCTGGGGCTGGTTGAGTCCGGCGAATTGGATCGCGGTTTTGCCCCCGGCGAGTTGTGCGGGCAGATTGCGGCAGCGGTGAATGCGGCGCAAACCGAGGACGAACTCGGCCGCGCCCTGCGCCGTCAGCGCACCCGCCAGCAAGTGCGGATCATCTGGCGCGACCTGACCCGCCAGGCCGACCTGGTTCAGACCTGCCGCGACCTCTCGGACATGGCCGATGCGAGTATCGATCAGGCCTATCAGTGGTTGTATTCGCGTCATTGCGAGCAGTTTGGTGTGCCGACCGGCCGCCGCAGTGGCGAGCCGCAACAAATGGTCATCCTCGGCATGGGCAAACTCGGCGCGGTGGAGTTGAACCTGTCGTCGGACATCGACCTGATCTTCGCCTACCCCGAGGGTGGCGAAACCGTCGGTGTGAAGCGCTCACTGGATAACCAGGAATTCTTCATTCGTCTGGGCCAACGCCTGATCAAGGCGCTGGACCCGATGACGGTCGACGGATTCGTGTTCCGCGTCGACATGCGCCTGCGCCCTTACGGTTCGGCAGGTGCGTTGGTCTTGAGCTTCAATGCGCTGGAGCAGTATTACCAGGATCAGGGGCGTGACTGGGAGCGCTACGCGATGATCAAGTCGCGCGTGGTGGCGGGTGATCAGGTGACTGGTGCGCAATTGCAGGACATGCTGCGCCCCTTCGTTTACCGGCGTTACCTGGACTTCTCGGCCATCGAAGCGCTGCGCACCATGAAGCAGCTGATCCAGCAGGAAGTCCGGCGCAAAGGCATGGCCGACAACATCAAGCTCGGCTCTGGCGGCATTCGTGAAGTCGAGTTTATCGCCCAGGCGTTCCAGCTGATTCATGGCGGCCGCGACCTGAGCCTGCAACAACGCCCTCTATTAAAAGTACTGAGCACACTGGAAGGTCAGGGTTACCTGCCGCCGGCAGTGATCAGCGAGTTGCGCGAAGGCTACGAATTCCTGCGTTACACCGAACACGCGATTCAGGCGATTGCCGACCGCCAGACCCAGATGCTGCCGGATAGCGCGCAGGACCAGGCGCGCATTGCCTTTATGATGGGCTTCGCCGACTGGGACGCCTTCCATGAGCAACTGATGTATTGGCGTGGGCGCGTGGCCTGGCATTTCGCTCAGGTGATTGCCGATCCTGATGAAGAGCAAGGCGGCGAAAGCGAAGTAGTGGTTGGCGGTGAATGGCTGCCGTTGTGGGAAGAAGCCCAGGACGAAGAGGCGGCTTGCCGGCAGTTGGAGGAGGGTGGTTTCAAGGACGCCACCAAGGCCCTGAAAGCCTTGGCGGGACTGCGCGGCAGTCCGCAACTTCGTGCGATGCAGCGTTTGGGGCGTGAACGCCTTGATGCCTTTATTCCACGCTTGCTGGCTCAGGCCGTCGAGCATGCCAACCCCGACCTGGTGCTGGAGCGCGTGCTGCCGCTGGTTGAAGCCGTGGCCCGTCGTTCCGCCTATCTGGTGTTGCTGACCGAAAACCCCGGCGCACTGCGACGCTTGATGACCTTGTGCGCCGCTAGCCCGTGGATCGCCGAGCAAATCACGCGCTTCCCGCTGCTGCTCGACGAATTGCTCAACGAAGGCCGGCTGTTCAAGCCACCACTGGCGCCGGAGCTGGCCGCCGAATTGCGCGAGCGCCTGATGCGGATTCCCGAGGACGACCTCGAACAGCAGATGGAAGCCCTGCGCCATTTCAAACTGGCGCACCGCTTGCGCGTCGCCGCCTCGGAAATCGCCGGCAGCCTGCCGTTGATGAAAGTCAGCGATTACTTGACCTGGCTCGCCGAAGCTATTCTTGAACAAGTGTTGGCCCTGGCTTGRCACCAGACCGTGGCCAAGTACGGCACGCCGTTGCGTGCTGACGGCAGGTTGTGCGATCCCGACTTCATCATTGTCGGTTATGGGAAAGTCGGCGGGCTGGAACTCGGGCATATTTCGGACCTGGATCTGGTGTTTATCCACGATGGCGATCCACTGGCAGAAACCGACGGACCAAAACCAATCGATGGTGCGCAGTTTTTCACCCGCCTGGGGCAACGGATCATTCACTTGCTGACGGCACAGACCAACTCCGGTCAGCTGTATGAAGTGGACATGCGCTTGCGACCTTCGGGTGCAGCGGGGTTGCTGGTGAGTTCGCTCGGTGCATTTGCCCGTTATCAACACGGCGAGGCCTGGACCTGGGAGCATCAGGCGCTGGTTCGGGCGCGAGTGCTGGTGGGCAGCGCGGATGTCGGTCGGGAATTCGAGCGGGTTCGCGCGGCGGTGCTGGGCAAGCCGCGAGACCTGGCGACCCTGCGTCAGGAGGTCAGTGAGATGCGCGCGAAGATGCGCGATAACCTCGGCACCAAGAGTACGGCGGCCGGGACCGGGGCGAATGCCTTCGAAGCCACGGCGCCGTTTGATCTCAAGCAGGACGCCGGAGGTATCGTCGATATTGAATTTATGGTGCAATACGCGGCCCTGGCGTGGTCCCAAGCGTGCCCGTCATTGCTGCGCTGGTCTGATAATTTCCGCATTCTGGAAGAGCTGGCAAACGAAGGGCTGATGCCCGCCGAAGACGCCAGCTTGTTGCGCGAGGCCTATAAAGCCTATCGCTCCGCCGCTCACCGGCAGGCCTTGCAGAAGGACGCCGGGGTCATACCGGGCGACCAGTTCGCGGATGAACGGCGACAGGTGTTGCGAATCTGGCGTGAGCTGGGGCTAAGCTGAAGCGGGATATTGAAACATCCAATACCCAATGTGGTGGTGAGTGAGCTCGCTGCCACAAAAGATCTGCAGTGTTTTGTAGAATTCTCGAGGCGGGGAGGCGTATGCCTCCCCGGTTCGTTTTTGGAAACCACATGAAAATTCTGATCGTTGGGCCCAGTTGGGTCGGTGACATGGTGATGGCGCAGACACTGTTTCAGTGTCTCAAGCAACGCCACCCGCAATGCGAAATCGACGTCCTGGCCCCCGAGTGGAGCCGGCCGATCCTGGAACGCATGCCCGAAGTACGCCAGGCCTTGAGCTTTCCGCTCGGCCACGGCGCTTTGGAGCTGGCGACCCGGCGGCGTATCGGCAAATCCCTGGCCGGTCAGTACGACCAGGCGATTTTGCTGCCAAATTCGCTGAAGTCGGCGCTGGTGCCGTTCTTCGCCGGCATCCCGAAGCGCACCGGCTGGCGTGGCGAATTCCGCTACGGCCTGCTCAATGACGTGCGCACGCTGGATAAAGAACGTTATCCGCTGATGATCGAGCGCTTCATGGCCCTGGCCCATGAACCCGGCGCCGAACTGCCGAAACCCTATCCACGCCCGACCTTGCAGATCGACCCGGTCACCCGCGAAGCGACGCTGGCCAAGTTCGGCCTGGCCCTCGACCGCCCGGTGTTGGTCCTGTGCCCCGGTGCGGAGTTTGGTGAAGCCAAGCGCTGGCCGTCCGAGCATTACGCCAAGGTCGCCGAAGCGAAGATTCGCGAAGGCTGGCAAGTCTGGTTGTTCGGTTCGAAAAACGATCACGCCGTGGGCGAAGACATCCGGGCGCGCCTGATTCCCGGCCTGCGTGAAGAGTCGGTCAACCTCAGCGGCGGCACTTCGCTGGCCGAAGCCATCGACTTGATGTCCTGCGCCGATGCCGTGGTGTCCAACGACTCCGGCCTGATGCACGTCGCCGCCGCGCTGAACCGCCCATTGGTGGCGATCTACGGCTCGACGTCGCCAGGTTTTACCCCGCCGTTGGCCGAGCATGTCGAAGTGGTTCGCCTGGGTATCGAGTGCAGCCCCTGCTTCGATCGCACGTGCCGGTTCGGTCATTACAACTGCCTGCGCCAGCTCATGCCGCAAGCGGTTAACGAAGCCTTGCAGCGGTTGCAGGGCACTGTGGTCGAGGTCAAATAGTTTGCGGGTTCTGTTGATCAAGACGTCTTCGCTGGGCGACGTGATTCACGCGCTGCCAGCGTTGACCGACGCGGCCCGGGCAATCCCCGGCATCAAGTTTGACTGGGTGGTGGAAGAAGGCTTTGCCGAGATCCCGACCTGGCACCCGGCCGTGGGCAAGGTGATCCCGGTGGCGATCCGTCGCTGGCGCAAGAACATCTGGCAAACCATCAAGAGTGGCGAGTGGAAGCGCTTCAAACAAAGCGTTCGAGCCACAAAATATGATCTGGTGATCGACGCTCAGGGCTTGCTGAAAAGCGCCTGGCTGACGCGTTACGTCAAGGCGCCGGTCGCCGGGCTGGACAAGGATTCGGCACGCGAGCTGATGGCCGCGCGCTTTTACTCCCGTCGCCTGGCGGTGGGCCGTGGACAACACGCGGTAGAGCGGGTGCGTCAATTGTTCGCGCTGGCATTGGGCTACGACTTGCCCAAGGGTCTGGGCGATTACGGCCTGAACGTCGAACGCCTGGTGGAACTGCCGCGCAAGAATCCGTACGTGCTGTTCCTGCACGGCACCACGTGGGACACCAAGCACTGGCCGGAAGCCTACTGGCGTGAGCTGGCCGAACGCGTGGGTTATCTCGGCGTCGGCGTGAAGCTGCCGTGGGGCAATCCGGTAGAGAAAGCCCGGGCCGAGCGCATCGCCGCCGGGTTCCGTCATGTCGAAGTGCTGCCCAAGCTGAATCTGGCGGGCGTCGGCAAGGTCCTGGCCGGTGCACAGGCGTGTGTCGCCGTGGACACCGGCCTGGGTCATCTGGCCGCCGCGCTGGATGTGCCGACCCTGTCGCTGTTCGGCCCGACCAACCCGGGCCTGACCGGTGCCTATGGCAAAGCGCAGATTCACATCGCCAGCGACTTCCCGTGCGCCCCGTGCCTGCAAAAGAAATGTACGTATCAACCGACGGCCCAGGATGCCCGTCAGTTTGACCTGAAACGCGAGTGGCCCCTGTGCTTCACGCGTCTGAATCCCGAGCGTGTCGCGACCCGACTGAGCACGTTGTTACTGGCTGAGGAGCTGCGCTGATGCAATTGGCATTCGTCTTGTACAAGTATTTTCCGTTCGGGGGCTTGCAGCGCGATTTCATGCGCATCGCCCTGGAATGTCAGCAGCGCGGCCATCAGATTCGTGTCTACACGTTGATCTGGGAGGGCGACGTTCCGCCGGGTTTCGAAGTGCTGGTGGCACCGGTCAAAGCGCTGTTCAATCATCGGCGCAACGAGAAGCTCAGCGAGTGGATGGAAGCCGACCTGGCCAAGCGTCCCGTGGATCGGCTGATCGGCTTCAACAAAATGCCGGGCCTGGACGTTTACTACGCTGCCGATGGCTGCTTTGAAGACAAGGCGCAGAATCTGCGCAACTCGCTGTACCGCCGTTGGGGCCGCTACCGGCACTTCGCCGAGTACGAGCGCGCGGTGTTCGCCAAAGACGCCAAGACCGAAGTGCTGATGATTTCCGAAGTGCAGCAGCCGCTGTTCATCAAGCATTACGACACGCCGCTGGAGCGTTTCCATCTGCTGCCACCGGGCATTTCCCAAGACCGTCGTGCACCGGCCAATGCCGCTGAGATTCGCGCCGGGTTCCGTGCCGAATTCAACCTCAAAGACGATGAGTTGCTGCTGGTGCAAATCGGCTCCGGGTTCAAGACCAAAGGCGTGGATCGCAGCCTCAAGGCACTGGCCGCGCTGCCCGCTGATCTGAAGAAACGCACCCGGCTGTTTGTAATTGGCCAGGATGACCCCAAATTATTCCAGATGCAGAGCGCCACATTGGGCCTTGGCGATAACGTGACGTTCCTCAAGGGCCGTAGCGATATCCCGCGTTTCCTGCTCGGTGCCGACCTGTTGATCCACCCGGCGTACAACGAAAACACCGGGACCGTGTTGCTCGAAGCCCTGGTGGCCGGGCTGCCGGTATTGGTGAGTGCGGTGTGTGGCTATGCCCATTACATCGCCGAGGCCGACGCCGGCCTGGTGCTCGACGAACCCTTCGAGCAGGCACAACTGACCCGATACCTGACCGGTATGTTGAATGACGCTCAAGCACGGGCGGCCTGGAGCCGCAACGGTCTGGCCTTTGCCGAGACGGCCGACCTCTACAGCATGCCGCAGCACGCGGCCGATGTGATTCTGGCGGAGCGCGCTAAATGAAGTTGATGCTGGCTGAACCGTTCAAGAGCCTTTGGGCCGGACGCGATGCGTTCACCGAAGTCGAAGGCCTCGAGGGCGAGGTTTACCGTGAACTGGAAGCGCGCCGGACCTTGCGCACTGAAGTGAACGGCAATGGTTTTTTCGTGAAGATCCATCGCGGCATTGGCTGGGGCGAGATCTTCAAAAACCTGCTGACGGCCAAGCTGCCGGTCCTCGGCGCGGGTCAGGAATGGAAAGCCATTGCGCGCCTACAAGAAGTCGGCGTGCCAACCATGACCGCCGTCGCCTACGGCGAGAAGGGCAGCAACCCGGCAGACCAGCACTCGTTCATCGTCACCGAAGAGCTGGCGCCGACCGTCAGCCTCGAAGACTTCAGTATCGACTGGATCAAGAATCCGCCCGAGCCCAGGCTAAAGCGTGCGCTGATCGCCGAAGTGGCGCGCATGACCGGCATGATGCATCGCGCCGGGGTCAACCACCGCGACTGCTACATCTGCCATTTTCTGCTGCACACCGATAAACCGGTGACCGCCGACGATTTCAAACTCTCAGTGATTGACCTGCATCGTGCCCAGACCCGTTCGGCAATCACTCGGCGCTGGCGCAATAAAGATCTGGCGGCGCTGTACTTTTCGGCCCTGGACATCGGCCTGACCCGGCGTGACAAGCTGCGTTTCCTCAAAGGCTACTTTCAACAGCCGCTGCGCCAGATTCTGGCCGAAGAAGCGTCGCTGCTCGCCTGGCTGGAAGGCAAAGCCAACAAACTTTATGACCGTAAACAGCGATATGGGGATGCGCTCTGATGGCGGGTTGGAAACTGGAACCTGCTTACAGTGAGCTGGCAGAGGATTTTGGCAGCCTTGAAGCGGTGTTCGCGCTGCAGGGTGAGCGGCTGACCCGCGACCTGTTGTCCGAGGTCATCCGCGTCAATCGCAACGGCGTCAACTATTACGTCAAACGCTACAACGGTGCCGGCAAAGGCCTGCGCCGTTATCTGGGCAAACCCCGGGTGAAGACGGAGTGGCAGAACCTCAAACGCTTCGCCAAGTGGGGTATTCCTACCGCCGAAGTCGTGGCCTGGGGCCTGGAACGGCGCGGCGCGGCGTACGACCGCGGAGCGATGATCACGCGCGAACTGCCTAATACTGAAGACTTGTCGGCACTGGCTGAACGGCACGATCCCAAGTTGTCGGACCGTGCCTGGGTCGATACGGTCAGTCGGCAATTGGCGGATTACACCCGGGTAATGCACGACAATCGCTTTGCTCATAACGATTTGAAGTGGCGCAATTTGCTGATCGACGATCAAGCCCGACTGTTCCTGATCGATTGCCCCAACGGCCATTTCTGGCGCGGCTTCTGGCTCCAGTACCGGATCACCAAAGACCTGGCTTGCCTGGACAAGGTGGCCAAATACCACCTGTCGGCCACCCAGCGCTTGCGCTTTTATCTGCAGTACCGCCAGCGGGACCGACTCAATGCCGCCGACAAGAAACGGATCCGGCACGTAGTGAGATTTTTCGAGGGACGCGAATGACTGATTTTCTGGCTGCTGAAGACCGTGCGCTGCTTGAACGCCATGGTCTCGCCACGTTCGATGCGCTGTGGGCCAAGCAGCTTGAAGCGGTGGATGAACCCAACACTGTCGGCGGTGGCTGGAGCAGTGTGYTTCGGCTGGATCTGGAAGGTCGTGGTTTCTATCTCAAGCGTCAGAGCAACTACCTGACGCGCACCTTCCACGCGCCCTTTGGCGAGCCGAGCTTTGCCCGTGAGTTTCGCAACATCAGCCGTTATCAAGCGCTCGGTATTCCGGCGCTACAGGCGGTTTTTTTTGGTGAGCGCAAGGTTAATGGCGAAGTCCGTGCGGTCTTGTTGACGCGTGCGCTGGACGGCTGGGATGACCTCGACTCGCTGTTGCAGCGCTGGGCAGACCTGAGCGATGCGCAACATTCGGCCATCCTGAAAGCCTGTGGTGAACTGGCGCGACGGCTGCACAGCGTGCGGCAGGTGCATGGTTGCTTCTACCCTAAACACATTTTCATGCAGGCTACTGGCGACGGTTATCAGGCACAGTTGATCGACCTGGAAAAAACCCGGCCGCTGCTGTTCGGTCAGCGTGATCGGGTCAAGGACCTGGAGCCTTTGCTGCGCCGTGCGCCGGAGTGGACCGCCAGCCAATTGCGCGAGATGTTGGCGGCTTACGTGGGTCAGGCGCAAGACAGCTCGTTGGTGGACAACTGGGTTGCTCGCTTGACCGCGCGGCGCAGTCGCAAGGAGACGCGCTGATGCGTTTGTCCGAACTGAAAACGGCCGGCCGCAGCCCGGGCCTGCCACTGAACATTTCACTGGCCGACGCCGCCGGGACCGCAGAGTTGCAATTGCTGAGCCTGTTGCGGGTCTTGCCGGGGCAGCGATATGTCGGCGCCGGTGTCTGGCGCGGCCGTCCGGTGCTGGCCAAATTGTTGGTCGGCAGCAAAGCGGCGCGACATTTTCAGCGTGAACTGGACGGTGTGCGCTTGCTGGCCGATCAAGGGCTGACCACGCCGCAATTGCTGGTGGACGGTTTGAAAGAAGGCGAGGGCGGCTGGCTGTTGTTTGACTTCCTTGAAGGCGCCGAAAGCCTGGGGGATACCTGGAAACAAGTCGAACACTTGCCGGTGCTGGCGGATATGCAAGGGGCCGTACTGGCCGAAGCGTTGGGCGCTATCGGCCAAATGCACCGCAAGGGGCTCTGGCAGGAAGACCTGCATCTGGACAACCTGTTGCGTCAGCGCGGTCGGTTGTACCTGATCGATGGTGGCGGTGTCTGTGCCGAGACGCCGGGCCAGCCGTTGTCACGGCAAAAGGTGCTGGAAAACCTCGGTGTATTTTTTGCGCAGTTGCCCAAGTCGCTGGAACCGTTCACCGAAGAACTGCTGGTGTATTACCTGTTGAGCAACGGCGAGCACGCCTTGCCGATGGAAGCCTTGCAGAAGCAGATCGATAAGGTTCGCACCTGGCGCTTGAAGGACTTCCTGATCAAAGTCGGTCGCGAATGCACGCTGTTCAGCGTCCAGCGTGGTGCGTTTGGCTTGCGGGCGATCCGTCGCGAAGAAGAAACCGCGATGCTGCCGGTGCTGGAGCAGGCCGACGCGTTGCTCGATGAAGGTCATTTGTACAAGACCGGCGGCGCGGCGAGCGTAGGAAAAGTCGAGGTTGATGGTCGGACGCTGGTGATCAAGCGCTACAACATCAAAGGCTTTGCCCACTGGCTCAAACGCTTCTGGCGTCCGAGCCGAGCGTGGCACTCGTGGCGTGAAGGCAATCGTCTTGCCTTCCTTGGCATTGCGACCCCCAAACCGTTGGCGTTGCTGGAGAAGCGATTTCTCTGGCTGCGCAGTCGGGCGTATCTGGTGACCGAGTATCTGCCGGGACCGGACATCATCGAGCGCTTCGCGCCTTTCGTCGACAGCGGCAACGCCCCTGAAGCGGAACTGCTGGCGCTGGATCATTTGTTCGCCGAGTTGATTGGCGAGCGCATCAGCCATGGTGACTTCAAGGGCCATAACCTGTTCTGGCAGGAAGATCGCTGGGCGCTGATCGATCTGGATTCGATGTGCCAGCATGGCTCGGCGGGCAGCTTTGCCCCGGCCTATGCGCGGGATCGGGCGCGGTTCATGCGCAATTGGCCAGAGAGCAGTGCGCTTTATAAGGTCATCGATCAGCGTTTGCCCAAAGATATCTCTGGCGCTGCCTGAATTGCCATCGTCGGAATGCCACCCGGAGCAAGC
>NZ_JBFUBK010000155.1:0-11284 GCF_056405815.1 Pseudomonas sp. P1_F1_2
GCGCCCGCGATGGTGTACTGAGCGACCATGCGCATCCGCGCCTTGGTGTTGCCGAGCACGAAATCCACCGAGACCGCGTGCTTGCCTTCGAAGGCGGCGACTTCGTTGGCCAGCGATTTGACCGCGGGGCCGATGTTCACGGTGTGGCGCTCGTCCGGGGCAATGAAATCCACTGAGGCCTGAGCGTCATGTTCATCGAACTGAGTCTCGTACGGCAGGCGCACGGCGATGAATTTGTAGCCCTTGTCGCCGGTGCGCTCACGCAATTCACGCATGGCTCGTTGGGCCAACAGGCCGGCGGTCAGGGAATCGACGCCACCGCTGATGCCCAGCACCAGGGTCTTGAGACCGGAATTGACCAGGCAATCCTGAATGAAACTGACCCGCCGGGCGACTTCTGCCTCAAGGGCGGCCTCGTCGGCAAATGGCGGTTGAACCTTGAGCTGCTCAGCAATCTCACGCTGTACGGCTTGCATGAATTCACTCCTTGCTTGATGTGCTGGATAGGGCGGCAGGTACTTTGAACACGTGTCGCAAATAGGCGACAAAATTCGGGTCTTTGCAGTGAGTCTTGCCAGGCTCATCGGAAATTTTCGCGACGGGCTGGCCGTTGCAGGCTGCCATTTTAAGCACGATGCTCATGGGTTCGACACCTGGAATATCACACGTCAGGTTAGTGCCGATCCCAAAGCTGACATTGATCCGACCACGCAGCGCGCGGAATATCTCCAGCGCCTTGGGCAGTGTCAGGCTGTCGGAGAATGTCAGCGTCTTGCTCATCGGGTCGATGCCGAGCTTGTGATAATGGGCGATGGCTTTTTCGGCCCATAGCACCGGATCACCCGAGTCGTGGCGCAGGCCATCGAAGAGCTTGGCGAAAAACAGGTCGAAGTCGCCGAGGAAGGCATCCATGGTGATGCAATCGGTCAGGGCGATACCGAGCAGGCCGCGGTACTCGCGTACCCAGCAATCGAGCGCGGCAATCTGGCTGTCGATCAGTCGTGGGCCGAGTTGTTGATGGGCCATGATCCACTCGTGGGCCATAGTGCCCAGCGGTTTCATGTCCAGCTCCCTGGACAGGTGCACGTTGCTGGTACCGACGAAGCGTCCGGGGAAATCGTGCTTGAGCACGTTCACCACTTCCTCCTGCACGCGGTATGAAAAGCGACGGCGCGTGCCGAAATCGGCGACCTGCAACTCGGACAATTCGTCACTGCTGGCGTTGGCGGTCAGCCAGTCGAACTTGCGATAGAGTTGTTCGCGTGCCTGTTCCAGGACTATTTCCCGGTAGCGATAGCGGTTGCGCACTTCGCTGACAATCGCCAGCAGCGGCACTTCGAACAGGATTACGTGCAACCACGGCCCGCGCAGACGGATGAACAGTTCGTCGTTTTCAATGCCGGTGTGGATGTAACGCAGGTTGAAGCGAAACAATCCGAGAAACCGCAGGAAATCCGGTTTCAGGAAGCTGATTCGCTCCAGAAAACTCAATTGATCAGGGCTCAGGCTCAACTCGGCCAGGCGCTCGATCTGAAAACGGATCTCCGCCAGGTACGGGCGCAAATCTTCACTGTTGCGGCAACGAAACTCCCATTCGACTTCGACGTTCGGGTAGTTGTGCAGCACGGCCTGCATCATCGTCAGTTTGTAGAAGTCGGTGTCGAGCAGGTTCTGCACGATGCGATCGCCAAACACGCTCTCGCTCATAACGGGGTTCTCCGCATTGAATGGGGATAGTGGCGCATATCGGTGGTGGGTATTGCCAGCAATTTCTGTGTCAGTCGGGGGAGGTGGGGTTGTCGACTTGCTCCAGCATCCATTTCACAAAATCGCGCACCTTGGGCACTTCTGCCGAATGCTCGGGATACGCCAGGTAATAGGCATCCGTGCTGGGCATTGCATGCTGCCAGGGAATGACCAGTTTGCCGTCGGCCAATTCCTCTTCCACCAGAAACCGTGGCAACAGTGCCACGCCGCAGCCGACTTGCGCTGCACGGATGCACATATAAAAGGTTTCAAAACGCGGGCCGYGGTAGCTGTGCTCGGTGTGGTAGCCCTGACTGTCGAACCAGTCGTGCCACGCCTGGGGGCGGGAGGCGTTTTGCAGCAGGACCAGGTCGGTGAGTTGCGTCGGATCGGTGAACGGCGTGTCCGGCAGGCTGCCCGGTGCGCAGACCGGCACCAGTTCCTCGCCAAACAGCTTCAGGCATTCAGTGCCGGGCCGTGAACCCTGGCCGAAGTAAAACGCCAGGTCGCTGCGACCTTGCAGCAAATCGTCGGCTTCCTGCTCGCTGCACAGGTCCAGATGGATCGACGGATGGCGCAGGCGCCAGCCTTTCAGGCGTGGGACCAGCCAGCGCGCACCGAAGGTCGGTGGGGTCGAGACGCGCAAGACTTCGGTTTCACCGCCGTAGGAGCGCAGGTAATGGGTCGACATTTCGACCTGGGTGAGGATTTTTCGTACTTCCACCAGGTACAAATCACCGGCCGGGGTCATTTGCAGGCGTCGGCGCACACGACGGAACAACAAGTGCTGCAACAACTCTTCGAGTTGCGCGACCTGTTTACTGACGGCGCTCTGGGTCAGGTTCAGCTCTTCGGCGGCGCGTGTGAAGCTCAAATGCCGGGTCACGGCCTCGAAACACTGCAGTGCTGTGATCGACGGCAGGTAGCGTTTATTCAGCATGGGTAGTCCYTTTTCTTGTTTCTTACTGACCAGCAATTCGCAGCATGAATAAACGGAATGATATCTCTCTTAAAGGTCGTTTGTTGGGTAGCCTTCGGGAAGCTAAAACTACAGGTCTGATCAGCCGTGATTATTCCGGCTGCACCCTTTGTGTTTTTCGCTTGAGGAGTGACCCATGGTTGCCGCATTGCTTGATCGTCTTGGTGTGAACCCGGCCCTGTACCAGAACGGCAAAGTGCCGGTGCATTCGCCGATTGATGGCAGCCAGATTGCCGCCGTGAACTGGGAAGGCGCCGCTGAAGTCGAGCAGCACATCAGTCGTGCCGATCATGCGTTCGAATTGTGGCGCAAGGTCCCGGCGCCGCGCCGTGGCGAACTGGTGCGCCAACTGGGCGACATTCTGCGTGAATATAAGGCTGACCTCGGTGAGTTGGTCTCCTGGGAAGCTGGCAAGATTACTCAGGAAGGCCTGGGTGAAGTTCAGGAAATGATCGACATCTGCGATTTCGCGGTCGGTCTGTCCCGTCAGTTGTACGGTTTGACTATTGCGTCCGAGCGTCCTGGCCACCACATGCGCGAAACCTGGCACCCGCTGGGCGTCGTCGGCGTGATCAGTGCGTTCAACTTCCCGGTCGCGGTCTGGGCCTGGAACACCACGCTGGCGCTGGTCTGCGGCAACCCGGTGATCTGGAAACCTTCGGAAAAAACCCCGCTGACCGCGCTGGCCTGCCAGGCGCTGTTCGATCGCGTACTGAAAAATTTCAGCGACGCGCCACCCCACTTGAGCCAAGTGATCATTGGCGGTCGTGATGCCGGCGAAGCGCTGGTTGATGACCCGCGTGTCGCGCTGATCAGCGCCACCGGCAGCACCCGCATGGGCCGCGAAGTGGCGCCGAAAATTGCCGCGCGTTTTGCTCGCAGCATTCTGGAACTGGGCGGCAACAACGCGATGATCCTCGGCCCAAGCGCCGACCTGGACATGGCCGTTCGCGCCATCCTGTTCAGCGCCGTCGGTACCGCCGGTCAGCGTTGCACCACCCTGCGTCGTTTGATCGCGCACGAATCGGTGAAGGAAGAGATCGTCACTCGCCTCAAGGCTGCGTACTCCAAAGTGCGCATCGGCCATCCACTGGAAGGCAATCTGATCGGCCCGTTGATCGATAAACACAGCTTCGACAACATGCAGGACGCGCTGGAGCAGGCCTTGAGCGAAGGCGGCCGTGTGTTTGGCGGCAAGCGCCAACTGGAAGACAAATTCCCGAATGCCTACTACGTTGCACCGGCCATTGTTGAAATGCCGGAGCAAAGTGACGTCGTGTGCCATGAAACCTTTGCACCGATTCTGTACGTGATCGGTTACAACGATTTCAACGAAGCCTTGCGCTTGAACAATGCCGTGCCACAGGGCCTGTCGTCCTGCATCTTCACCACCGACGTGCGTGAAGCCGAGCAATTCATGTCGGCGGTGGGCAGCGATTGCGGGATTGCCAACGTCAACATCGGCCCGAGCGGCGCAGAAATCGGTGGCGCGTTTGGTGGCGAAAAAGAAACTGGCGGTGGTCGTGAGTCGGGCTCCGACGCATGGCGCGGCTACATGCGCCGTCAGACCAACACTGTGAACTACTCGCTGGAGTTGCCGTTGGCGCAGGGCATCACGTTCGACTAAGCGCAGCTTTTGAGCTCATGTTGATCGTTCCCACGCTCTGCGTGGGAATGCCTCAATGGACACTCTGCGTCCGCTCTTGGGACGCGGAGCGTCCCGGGCTGCATTCCCACGCCGAGCGTGGGAACGATCGGGTTGGTTAGGTTTCTGTTGGAGTCTGGCAATGCCGTTACGCGAAGAGTGTCTGTGGGAAAAACTGACGCCGCAAAGGCCCGACAACGCGGCGCTCAAGGGTGAAGTAACAGTCGATGTCTGCGTCATCGGTGCCGGTTTCACCGGTCTGTCGGCGGCGGTGCATCTGCTGGAACAAGGTAAATCGGTTTGTGTGCTGGAAGCGCATCGCGCCGGCCACGGTGGCTCGGGGCGCAATGTCGGCCTGGTCAACGCTGGCATGTGGATTCCACCGGACGACATCGAAGCCGGGTTCGGCGAAGCGGTGGGCAGTCAGCTCAATCGCATGCTTGGCGCGGCACCTGCCCTGGTGTTCAGCCTTGTGGACAAATACAACATCGATTGCCAGTTACGCCGCGAAGGCACGCTGCACATGGCGCACAACGCCCGTGGCGAAGCGGATTTGCGCAGTCGTGAAGAACAATGGAAACGTCGCGGGGCGCCCGTCGAACTATTGACGGGCCAAGCCTGCGAGCAGGCGACGGGCACTAAAAAAATCGCTGCCGCACTGCTTGATCGCCGTGCTGGCACCCTCAACCCGATGGCCTACACCACCGGACTGGCCAAGGCGGCCATCGGCCTCGGTGGCCAATTGTTCGACCATTCTCCGGTCACCCGGTTAGAACGTCAGGGCCAGCGTTGGTCGGTGCAAACCGCCCAGGGTTCGGTTATGGCCGAGAAAGTCGTAATCGCCTCCAACGCCTACACCGAAGGCGACTGGACCGAACTGCGGCGCAATTTCTTTCCCGGTTACTACTATCAAGTGGCCTCGGTCCCGCTGACCGAAGACGCCGCGCAACAGATTCTGCCCGGCGGCCAGGGCTCCTGGGACACCCGCCAGGTACTCAGCAGCATTCGTCGTGACAAAGACGGGCGCCTGTTGCTCGGCAGCCTCGGCAATGGCAACCAGAAACCCGCCTGGTTCCTGAAAGCCTGGGCCGATCGTGTTCAGCAACACTATTTTCCCTACCTTAAACCGGTGGAGTGGGAATGCACCTGGACCGGTTGCATCGCCTTCACGCCGGATCATTTGATGCGCCTGTTCGAGCCGGCGCCCGGTTTAGTGGCAGTCACCGGTTACAACGGTCGGGGCGTGACGACAGGTACGGTCGTCGGCAAAGCCTTTGCCGATTACTTGTGTAACGGAAATCCTCACGCTTTGCCGATTCCCTTCGCGCCCATGCAGCCATTGGCCGGGGTCGGATTGCGCAGTTGTCTATACGAGGCGGGGTTCTCGCTGTATCACGCAGGCCAGTGCTTGCGGATCRTTATCTGATTGTTGAAATTTGTTGCTGAAAGCGGCGCTTTTCGGCTTTGCGTCTAGCCTGTAATGGTGCGGGTTGTAGCAGTCCCGCACCAGCAGTGTGCACTTCGGTGACGCACGTTGTTACAGGCTGGTTGCACGTCGTTTGACGCCGCGGTTGCAATGATGGCGCATGCGGGTTGCGCCTTTAAAAATAAATGGTTTCACCTTCCGCGGTTTAGACGGTTGCACGCCCAATGAAAATGGGAACAAAACAGTCGTAAAAACAATAATGCAGCGACTTTTTTCAGAATAAAAAACCGATGGCACGGCCCTTGCTCTGAGCATTCAGTGAAGTCGCAGTGCCAACTAAAAAAAAACCTTGGAGCACCACCTCATGTCCCAGACGTTTTACAAGAAAGGCTTTCTGGCCCTCGCAGTGGCAGCTGCGTTGGGTGTTTCTGCGTTTGCTCAAGCTGATGTGAAAATCGGTGTGGCGGGCCCGATGACAGGCGCCAACGCGGCATTTGGCGAGCAGTACATGAAGGGTGCACAGGCTGCAGCCGACGCGGTCAACGCGGCGGGCGGCGTTAACGGGGAAAAAATCGTGCTGGTCAAGGGCGATGACGCCTGCGAACCGAAACAGGCTGTGACGGTCGCCAAGGACCTGACCAACCAGAAGGTCGCTGGCGTGGTCGGTCACTTCTGCTCCTCGTCGACTATCCCGGCCTCCGAGATTTACGACGAAGCGGGCATCATCGTAATGACTCCAGGTTCCACCAACCCGGCCGTTACCGAGCGCGGCTTGAGCGCCATGTTCCGTATGTGCGGGCGTGACGATCAGCAAGGCATCGTGGCCGGCGACTACATCGTCGACGTGCTCAAGGGCAAGAAAGTTGCTGTCATCCACGACAAAGACACCTACGGCCARGGTCTGGCTGATGCCACCAAGGCTCAGTTGGTCAAGCGTGGCGTGACTCCGGTCATCTACGAAGGCCTGACCCGCGGCGAAAAAGACTTCAGCGCCCTGGTCACCAAAATTCGCGCTGCTGGCGCCGACGTCGTCTACTTCGGCGGTCTGCACCCTGAAGCCGGTCCATTGGTTAAACAACTGCGTACCGAAGGCCTGAAAGACGTGAAATTCATGTCCGATGACGGCATCGTGACCGACGAACTGGTGACCACCGCTGGTGGCGCGCAGTATGTCGATGGCGTGCTGATGACCTTCGGCGCCGACCCACGCCTGCTGCCAGACAGCAAGACCGTGGTAGATGCATTCCGCAAGGCCGGCACCGAGCCTGAAGGCTACACCCTCTACGCTTACGCAACGGTCCAGGCCCTGGCCGCTGGCTTCAATGGCGCCAAGTCCAACAAGGGCGAAGACGCCGCTGCTTGGCTGAAAAAGAACCCGGTCAAAACCGTGATGGGCGAGAAGACCTGGGACGCCAAAGGCGACCTGAAAGTCTCCGACTACGTGGTTTACCAGTGGGACAAGGACGGCAAATACCATCAGCTGGAAAAACAGAAGTAAGGGCTGACCCAATCGGCTGACCCCACAGTTTCCCTGTAGGCGCGAGCCCGCTCGCGATGACGGACTGACAGGCAACACATTTGTTGAATGTTAAACCGTCATCGCGAGCAGGCTCGCTCCTACAGGGAGCGGTGGTGTCGGCTGATCGTGGCTGACATTGCTCCGACGTAAATCTGTATTTTCCTTAGAAGAGCCGCACACCCACAGGTGTACAGGTTCTCATTGCGTGAGATTGCGTTATGGATGGTATTTTCCTGCAGCAACTGGTCAACGGCCTGACCCTCGGGTCGGTCTATGGCCTGATCGCCATCGGCTACACAATGGTCTATGGCATCATCGGCATGATCAACTTCGCCCACGGCGAGGTTTACATGATTTCCGCTTACCTCGCGGCAATCAGTCTGGCTCTGCTGGCTTACTTCGGTATCGAATCCTTCCCTCTGCTGATGCTCGGCACACTGATCTTCACCATCGTCGTTACAGCGGTGTATGGCTGGGTCATCGAGCGAGTCGCTTACAAACCGCTGCGTAACTCCACCCGACTGGCACCGCTGATCAGCGCCATCGGTATTTCCCTGATTCTGCAAAACTATGCACAGATCGCTCAGGGCGCCCGCCAACAAGGCGTTCCGACACTGCTGACCGGTGCATGGCGAGTTGATGTCGGGACTGGTTTCGTCCAGCTCACCTACACCAAGATCTTCATTCTGGTCGCCGCGTTTGTCGGGATGGGCCTGCTGACCTACATCATCAAGTACACCAAGCTCGGCCGTATGTGCCGCGCGACCCAGCAAGACCGCAAGATGGCCTCAATCCTGGG
Source organism: Pseudomonas sp. P1_F1_2 (assembly GCF_056405815.1). NCBI lineage: Bacteria > Pseudomonadati > Pseudomonadota > Gammaproteobacteria > Pseudomonadales > Pseudomonadaceae > Pseudomonas > Pseudomonas sp. P1_F1_2. The sequence continues at coordinate 8,115 of NZ_JBFUBK010000155.1, forward strand.
GATCAACACCGACCGCGTCATTTCCTACGTGTTCATCATCGGTGCAGCGATGGCGGCCCTGGCCGGCGTGCTGATCACCATGAACTACGGCACGTTCGACTTCTACGCAGGTTTCGTCATCGGCATCAAAGCGTTCACCGCAGCGGTACTGGGCGGGATCGGCTCGCTGCCGGGTGCGATGCTTGGCGGGATCATTCTGGGGATCTCCGAGTCGCTGTTTTCCGGTCTGGTCAACTCCGACTACAAAGACGTTTTCAGCTTCTCGCTGCTTGTTCTCGTTCTGGTCTTTCGGCCTCAAGGCCTGCTCGGCCGTCCTCTTGTGTCGAAGGTGTAAGCGATGTCTTCAACCACTAAAAAAACCATTGATATCAAAAGAAGCCTGGTTGACGCGATTCTTGCCGGCCTTGTAGCGCTCATCGTGTTTGGTCCGATTGTTGGCATTGTCCTCGACGGCTATGGCTTCAACCTGCAACCAACACGAGTGGCGTGGATTGTCGCCATCGTCATGGCTGGCCGCTTTGCTTTGAGCCTGTTCCTGCAAACACCCAAGGGTTTGAGAATTCTCGAAGGGTTTGAAACCACGGGCTCCGGGGTTCATGTACTGCCACCCGATTACAAATCACGGTTGCGCTGGATCATCCCGCTGATGGTCGTCATTGCCGTGGTGTTTCCGTTTTTCTCCAACTCCTACCTGCTGGGCGTGGTCATCCTCGGGTTGATCTACGTGTTGCTCGGTCTGGGGCTGAACATCGTGGTCGGCCTGGCCGGCCTGCTCGACCTGGGTTACGTGGCGTTCTACGCCATCGGTGCCTACGGTTTGGCGCTCGGTTACCAGTACCTCGGCCTGGGCTTCTGGACGGTGCTGCCACTGGCGGCAATTACGGCAGGCCTTGCCGGTTGCATCCTGGGCTTCCCGGTGTTGCGTCTGCACGGTGACTACCTGGCAATCGTGACGTTGGGCTTCGGTGAAATCATCCGCTTGATCCTCAACAACTGGCTGTCGCTGACCGGTGGCCCGAACGGCATGCCGGCACCGCTGCCGACGTTCTTCGGTCTGGAGTTCGGCAAACGGGCGAAAGACGGCGGGGTACCGTTCCACGAGTTCTTCGGCATCGCCTACAACCCCGACGTGAAGTACTACTTCATCTATGCGGTGTTGTTCATGGTCGTGCTGGCCGTGTTGTACATCAAGCACCGCTTGACCCGCATGCCGGTCGGCCGCGCCTGGGAAGCCCTGCGTGAAGACGAAATCGCCTGCCGCTCCATGGGCCTGAACCACGTGCTGGTGAAGCTCTCGGCCTTCACCATCGGTGCATCGACGGCCGGTCTGGCCGGTGTGTTCTTCGCCACCTACCAGGGTTTCGTCAACCCCACTTCATTCACCTTCTTCGAATCGGCCCTGATCCTCGCCATTGTGGTACTGGGCGGTATGGGTTCGACCATCGGCGTGGTGATTGCAGCCTTCGTGCTGACCGTCGCCCCGGAACTGCTGCGTGGTTTCGCGGAGTATCGCGTGCTGCTGTTCGGCATCCTGATGGTGTTGATGATGATCTGGCGACCGCGCGGCCTGATCCGGATCAGCCGTACCGGTGTGACCCCGCGTAAAGGAGTAGCGCCATGAGCGAAGTCGTACTCTCGGTCGAGAAGCTGATGATGCACTTTGGCGGCATCAAGGCGCTGAACGATGTCAGCCTGAAGGTGCACCGCAACTCGATCTTCGCCCTGATCGGCCCCAACGGCGCCGGCAAAACCACCGTGTTCAACTGCCTGACCGGTTTCTACAAGGCCTCCGGCGGCAAGATCGAACTCAACGTGCGTGGGCAACAGACCAACGTCATCAAATTGCTCGGCGAATCATTCAAACCGACGGATTTCGTCTCACCTAGATCGTTTGCCAGTCGGCTGTTCTACAAGGCGTTCGGCGGCACCCACCTGGTGAACCGTGCCGGTCTGGCGCGGACCTTCCAGAACATTCGCCTGTTCAAGGAAATGTCGGTGCTGGAAAACCTGCTGGTGGCCCAGCACATGTGGGTCAACCGCAGCATGCTGGCCGGCATCCTCAATACCAAGGGCTACCGCAAGGCTGAAAGCGATGCGCTGGACCACGCCTTCTACTGGCTGGAAGTGGTGGATCTGGTGGATTGCGCCAACCGTCTGGCCGGTGAACTGTCGTACGGTCAGCAACGTCGCCTGGAAATTGCCCGGGCCATGTGCACCCGTCCGCAAATTATCTGCCTCGACGAACCGGCCGCCGGCCTCAACCCTCAGGAAACCGAAGCGCTGAGCGCGATGATCCGGCTGCTGCGTGACGAGCACGATCTGACCGTGGTGCTGATTGAACACGACATGGGCATGGTGATGAGTATTTCCGACCACATCGTGGTGCTGGACCACGGTGTAGTGATCGCCGAGGGCGGTCCCGACGCGATCCGTAATGATCCGAAAGTGATTGCGGCCTATCTGGGCGCCGACGAAGAGGAAGTGGCATGACGCAACCCATCCTCGAACTCAAGGAACTGGACGTGTTTTACGGGCCGATCCAGGCCCTGAAAAAAGTCTCGCTGCACATCAATGAAGGTGAAACGGTCAGCCTGATCGGCTCCAACGGTGCCGGCAAGTCGACGCTGCTGATGTCGATCTTCGGCCAGCCGCGGGCGGCTGACGGGCAGATCATCTACCAGGGCGTGGACATTACCCACAAGTCGTCCCACTACATTGCGTCGAACGGCATCGCTCAATCGCCGGAAGGCCGGCGGGTATTCCCCGACATGACCGTCGAGGAAAACMTGCTGATGGGCACCATCCCGATCGGTGACAAGTACGCCAAGGAAGACATGCAACGCATGTTCGAGTTGTTTCCGCGACTCGAAGAACGGCGCACTCAGCGGGCGATGACCATGTCTGGCGGCGAGCAGCAAATGCTCGCCATCGCGCGCGCATTGATGAGTCGGCCGAAACTGCTGTTGCTCGACGAGCCAAGCCTGGGGTTGGCGCCGATTGTGGTGAAACAGATCTTCGCCACCCTTCGGGAACTGGCCAAAACCGGCATGACGATCTTCCTGGTCGAGCAGAACGCCAACCATGCGCTTCGGTTGTCAGACCGGGCGTACGTGATGGTCAACGGTGAGATTCGCATGACCGGCACCGGCAAGGAGCTGCTGGTTAACGAG
>NZ_JBFUBK010000156.1:0-10620 GCF_056405815.1 Pseudomonas sp. P1_F1_2
ATCGAACCGAGCGCCCAAGCCCATAACCATTGCATGTCGCTAAACGACAACTTGCCGACAGACACCGCCGCACGCCAAGATAGGCGCAGCATTCAGGAACCCAAGCATGAAATTTTGCAGTCAGTGCGGCAACCCGGTGACCCAGCGCATTCCCGAAGGCGATTCGCGCCTGCGATTTGTCTGCGACAGCTGTCAGGTGATTCACTACCAGAACCCCAATATCGTCGCTGGCTGTGTCGCGACCTGGGGCTCGAAAGTGTTGCTGTGTCGACGTGCCATCGAGCCACGACTCGGTTACTGGACCCTTCCAGCCGGCTTCATGGAAAACGGTGAAACCATCGAGCAGGCGGCTATTCGCGAAACAGCCGAAGAAGCCTGTGCGCGGGTGCGCAACCTGAAGATCTATACACTGATCGACGTACCGCACATCAGCCAGGTGCATGTATTCTTTCGCGCAGAGCTGGCGGACCTGGACTTTTCTGCCGGTCCGGAGAGCCTGGAGGTGCAGCTTTTCGATGAAGCCGACATCCCTTGGTCCGAGCTGGCTTTCCGCACAGTGGGCCGTACCCTAGAATGCTTCTTCGCTGACCGACGGACCGAGGTCTACCCCGTGCGTTCCGAGTCGATCCCGCCGCTCGCTCAGCCTGCCAATACTTAAAAAACACCTATAACTAAAAATAGCCGACACCTCCTAGGGATATCGTTTCAATGCGCTGGTTGCTTGCCCTGTTTTGCTTGTCGTTCGTCACGGTATCCCAGGCTTCTGCCGCGGGAACCCTGAACGGCAAAGCCATCGATAAAATTCTGGTCATCAAGTCCACCCACCAATTGCAATTGATCAATGACGGCCAGCCGCTCAGGACCTATCGCATTTCCCTGGGTAAACGCCCCAAGGGGCCGAAGCTGATGGAGGGCGACAAACGCACCCCGGAAGGCTTCTACTGGGTGGATTGGCGCAAGACCAGCGACAACTTCAACCTGGCGATGCACATCTCCTACCCGAACATCAGCGACTCTGCGCGCGCTCGACGCGAAGGCGTCGCACCGGGTGGCATGATCATGATCCACGGAACTCCAGACACTGAAGACACCCCTGAAGACCTGTTCCACACCCTGGACTGGACCGACGGCTGCATTGCCATGCGCAACATGGACATGCGTGAAGTCTGGAACCTGGTGCCGGACGGCACGATGATCGAAATTCGTCCGTAATCCGGACTATCAGTAGAAGCGCTGCATCCATCAATTCGCAGACAATAAAAAACCCGCTGAAATCGCTTTCAGCGGGTTTTTCGTTTAAGCGCTTGAAGGATCAGAAATCCTCCAACCGCCACACCTCATAAGCCGGCGTCTCGTAGGGATGGCTCTCTTTCAGCGCCAACACCACCGCCCGAATCAACTCATCGCTGACCACCAGCTCAACCTTCCATTCCTCAACCTGCTCGACCTGCCCCGCTTCGCCAATGAACGGCTGACTACCATCCAACGGGCGAAACTGGCCGAGGCCGAGCACTTGCCAGGCGCAATGGTCGTAAGCGCCGATCCGTCCGCCACCGGCGGCGAATACGGCACTCTTCACGTCTTCGACGTGACTGGCTGGAACAAAAAAGCTGAGCTTGTACACAGCTGTCAGTTAACCCGCTTTTAGTTTACCCAGACCCGAGCGTTACGGAACATACGCATCCAAGGTGCATCTTCGTTCCAGTCTTCCGAACGCCACGAGTTCTGCACGGCGCGGAACACACGTTCCGGGTGCGGCATCATGATCGTTACGCGACCGTCGCGGCTGGTCAAACCGGTGATCCCGCGCGGCGAGCCGTTCGGGTTGGCCGGGTATTTTTCGGTGACCTTGCCGTGGTTGTCGACGAAACGCATCGCCACGCAACCCGACAGATCGGCTTCCAGCAGTGCTTCTTCGCTGGCGAACTCGGCATGGCCTTCGCCGTGAGCGATGGCGATCGGCATGCGCGAACCGGCCATGCCTTGCAGGAAGATCGAGTTCGACTCCTGGACCTGAACCATGGCCACGCGTGCTTCGAACTGCTCGGAGCGGTTACGCACGAAGTGCGGCCAGAACTCGCTGCCCGGGATCAGTTCGTGCAGGTTGGACATCATCTGGCAACCGTTGCACACGCCGAGGGTGAAGCTGTCGTTACGTTCGAAGAAACCCTGGAACGCATCGCGAGCACGGCTGTTGAACAGTGCGGACTTGGCCCAGCCTTCGCCGGCGCCGAGTACGTCGCCGTAGGAGAAACCACCGCACGCCACCAGACCTTTGAACTCGTTCAGGTCGACACGGCCGGCCAGAATGTCGCTCATGTGCACGTCGATCGCGTTGAAACCTGCGCGGTCGAACGCGGCCGCCATTTCCACCTGACCGTTGACGCCCTGCTCACGCAGCACGGCAACCTGTGGGCGGATGCCTTTCTTGATGTAAGGCGCGGCGACGTCCTGGTTGACGTCGAAGCTGAGCTTGACGCTCAGGCCCGGGTTTTCTTCTTCCAGCAGCACGTCGAACTCTTGCTCGGCGCAGTCGGCGTTATCACGCAGACGCTGGATCTGGTAGCTGGTTTCAGCCCACTGACGTTGCAGCAGACGACGCTGACCTTCGAACACGGTGTCGCCGTTGAAGGTGATGCTGATCTGGCCGTTGTTCATCGGCTGACCGATCACCGACACGCAGTCGCCCAAGCCAGCCGCGCTGAACTGCGCAAGGATGTCCGGGGTCGAGTCCTGACGAACCTGAATCACAGCGCCCAGCTCTTCGTTGAACAGGATCGCCGCGATGTCGGCGGAGGTTTCCGCCAGGCCGTCGAGGTTCAGGCTCAGGCCGCAGTGGCCGGCGAAGGCCATTTCCACCACGCTGGTCAGCAGACCACCGTCGGAACGGTCGTGGTACGCCAGCAGGTGACCGTCGGCGTTGAGGCCCTGGATCACGGCGAAGAAGGCCTTGAGGTCTTCGGCATCGTCCACGTCCGGCGCTTGCGAACCGAGCTTGCCGTGAACCTGAGCCAGGATCGAGGCGCCCATGCGGTTCTGGCCACGGCCCAGATCGATCAGGATCAGGTCAGTGGTGCCCTTGTTCATGCGCAGTTCCGGCGTCAGGGTCTGACGGATGTCAGCCACTGGCGCGAAACCGGTCACGATCAGGGACATTGGCGAGGTGACGGTCTTGTCGACGCCTTCATCGCTCCAGCGTGTGGCCATGGACATGGAGTCCTTGCCCACCGGAATGGTGATGCCCAGCTCAGGGCACAGTTCCATGCCGACCGCTTTCACGGTGTCGTACAGACGCGCGTCTTCGCCCGGGTGACCGGCAGCGGACATCCAGTTGGCCGACAGTTTGATGTCGGAAATCTTGTTGATGCGCGAAGCCGCGATGTTGGTCAGGGTTTCGCCAATGGCCATGCGGCCCGACGCCGGAGCGTTCAGCAATGCCAGCGGAGTACGCTCGCCCATCGCCATGGCTTCACCGGTGTAAACGTCGAAGCTGGTGGCGGTGACGGCAACGTCAGCCACCGGGACCTGCCACGGGCCAACCATCTGGTCACGAGCCACAAGGCCGGTGATGGTGCGGTCGCCGATGGTGATCAGGAAGCTTTTGCTCGCCACGGCCGGGTGATGCAGAACGCGCTCGACGCAGTCGGCAATCGCCAGCGTCGACGGATCGAAGTCGTCGCCCAGTTCACTTTCGCGAACAGCCGAACGGTGCATGCGCGGCGCTTTGCCCAGCAACACTTCCAGTGGCATGTCCACCGGGCTGTTGCCGAAGTGGCTATCCGTGACAGTCAGTTGCGGTTCGGCAGTGGCTTCGCCGACGACGGCGAACGGGCAACGCTCGCGTTCGCAGATCGCTTTGAAACGCTCGAAGTCAGCCGGGCCGACTGCCAGAACGTAGCGCTCCTGGGATTCGTTACTCCAGATTTCGTGCGGGGCCATGCCCGGCTCGTCGTTTGGAATGTTGCGCAATTCGAAACGGCCACCACGGTCGCCGTCGTTGACCAGTTCCGGGAAGGCGTTGGACAGACCGCCTGCGCCCACGTCGTGGATGAAGCTGATCGGGTTCTTGTCACCCAACTGCCAGCAACGGTCGATCACTTCCTGGCAACGGCGCTCCATCTCAGGGTTTTCGCGCTGTACGGAAGCGAAGTCCAGGTCAGCCGAGCTGGTGCCAGTGGCCATGGAGGAAGCGGCGCCGCCGCCCAGGCCGATCAGCATTGCCGGGCCACCCAGCACGATCAGCTTGGAGCCAACGATGATTTCGCCTTTCTGCACGTGTTCGGCACGGATGTTACCCATGCCGCCAGCCAGCATGATCGGCTTGTGGTAACCGCGAACTTCGTCGCCACGCGGGGTGGTGATCGATTGTTCGAAGGTACGGAAGTAACCGGTGAGGGCCGGACGACCGAATTCGTTGTTGAACGCGGCGCCACCCAGTGGGCCTTCGATCATGATGTCCAGCGCGGTCACGATGCGCTCAGGCTTGCCGTATGGCACTTCCCACGGCTGTTCGAAACCCGGGATTTGCAGGTTGGACACGGTGAAACCGGTCAGGCCAGCCTTTGGCTTGGCACCACGGCCGGTCGCGCCTTCGTCACGAATCTCGCCGCCACTGCCGGTGGATGCGCCCGGGAACGGGGCAATCGCAGTCGGGTGGTTGTGAGTTTCGACTTTCATCAGGATGTGCACCGGTTCCTGCACCGCGCCGTACTGGCGGGTTTCAGGGTCCGGGAAGAAACGGCCGGCGACGTTACCGACGATCACCGAGGCGTTGTCCTTATAAGCCGACAGGACGCCTTCGCTGTGCATCTGGTAAGTGTTCTTGATCATGCCGAACAGGCTTTTTTCCTGGCTTTGACCGTCGATGTCCCAACTGGCGTTGAAGATCTTGTGACGGCAGTGCTCGGAGTTCGCCTGGGCGAACATCATCAATTCGATGTCATGCGGGTTGCGCTTCAAGCCGACGAAGGCATTGACCAGGTAGTCGATTTCGTCTTCGGCCAGGGCCAGGCCCAGCTCGGTGTTGGCTTTTTCCAGCGCGGCACGGCCGCCACCCAGCACGTCGATCGCGGTCAGCGGTTTCGGTTCGGCGTGGCTGAACAGGCCGGCGGCTTGTTCAAGGTTGGCCAGAACGATTTGCGTCATGCGGTCGTGCAGGGCATCACTGATCAGTTGGGCCTGGGCGTCGCTGAACTGGCCGGCGACGTAGAACGCGATACCGCGCTCCAGACGCTGGATCTTGCCCAGGCCACAGTTGCGGGCGATGTCGCTCGCTTTACTGGACCATGGCGAGATGGTGCCGAAACGCGGCAACACCAGGAACAGACGACCGGTCGGCTCTTGTACCGGAACACTTGGGCCGTACTTCAGAAGGCGCGCGAGCACCTGCTGTTCGTCGCCGGTCAGGACGCCGGTAACTTCGGCGAAGTGAGCGAATTCAGCATACAAGCCGCTGACAGCCGGGACCTTCTGGCTCAGTTGCTCAAGGAGTTTGCTGTGGCGAAAGGCAGAAAGGGCAGGAGCGCCGCGCAGGATCAACATCTTCGGGACAGCCTCGGGAAGGGGTGTGCTTTGAGGCCGTGCATTCTAGCCTAAACCGCCCGCGACATCACCCGAAACGGTACGGGTGGCTGCACCCGGGTGTCGGACCGTAGATCCGGGTCTGCAAATGGCGCTTAAAAAGGGTTATTTTTTCTGACACAAAATGCGCTGCGGACCCATTCCTGCGGGCTCCGGAGCCGTTTTCAATTGCCTAGCAGACAAGCCCTTCGCTGTCGAGATATGGCGGCCGTGGTCCTTTGCGTATACTGCGCAGATGTTTTCCCCAATGGCTTTGCGTCCGCGGTACGCCAAATGGCTGATCGCAACCGGACTCTTCCTGGTGCTCAGTGGATGTGTTGATAAACCCAACACGCTGGAGCGCGTAAAGGAGGATGGCGTGCTGCGGGTGGTTACCCGAAACAGTCCCGCCACCTACTTCCAGGATCGCAACGGTGAAACCGGCTTCGAATACGAGCTGGTGAAGCGCTTCGCCGACGATCTGGGGGTGGAGCTCAAGATCGAGACCGCCGACAACCTCGACGACCTGTTCAATCAGGTTGGCACGCCTAACGGCCCGGTGCTGGCGGCTGCCGGCCTGGTCAGCAGCGAGGCACGCCAAAAGCAGGTCAGGTTTTCCCACTCTTACCTGGAAGTCACCCCACAGGTCATCTACCGCAACGGTCAGTCACGGCCAACCGATGCGGGTGATCTGGTCGGCAAGAAGATCATGGTGCTCAAGGGCAGCACCCACGCCGAGCAGTTGGCTGCGCTTAAACAGAAATATCCCGGCATAGAATACGAAGAGTCCGACGCGGTTGAAGTGGTCGACCTGTTGCGCATGGTCGATGAAGGTCAAATCGACCTGACGCTGGTCGACTCCAATGAAGTGGCGATGAACCAGGTGTACTTCACCAACATTCGCGTCGCCTTCGACCTCGGCGACGCCAGCAACCAGAGCTGGGCGGTGGCCGCCGGCGAAGACAACAGCCTGCTCAACGAGATCAACGCCTACCTCGACAAGGTGCAGAAAAACGGCACCCTGCAACGCCTGAAAGACCGCTACTACGGGCATGTCGATGTACTCGGCTACATGGGCGCCACTACGTTCGCCCAACACCTGCAACAGCGGTTGCCCAAGTACGAGCAGCACTTCAAGGCATACGCCAAGAAAGAAAAAGTCGACTGGCGCCTGCTGGCGGCGATCGGCTATCAGGAATCGTTGTGGCAACCGGCAGTCACGTCCAAGACCGGCGTGCGCGGCCTGATGATGCTGACCCAGAACACCGCGCAAGCCATGGGCGTGTCCAACCGCCTGGACCCCAAGCAAAGCATTATGGGCGGCGCCAAGTACCTGGCCTACATGAAGGATCAACTGGACGAGTCGATTCAGGAACCGGACCGCACATGGTTTGCCCTCGCGGCCTATAACGTTGGCAGCGGTCACCTGGATGACGCGCGCAAACTGGCGGCGAAGGAAGGGCTGAACCCGGACAAGTGGCTGGACGTGAAGAAAATCCTGCCACGCCTGTCAGAGAAGAAGTGGTACAGCAAAACCCGTTACGGCTACGCCCGTGGCGGCGAGCCGGTGCATTTCGTGGCGAACATCCGTCGTTACTACGACATCCTGACGTGGGTCACGCAGCCTCAGCTTGAAGGTGACCAAGTGGCTGAGGGCAAACTGCTTGTACCTGGGATCGACAAGACCAAGCCCGCTCAAGAGCCTGCGCCGCTTTAACTATCACCAAAACACAATGTGGGAGCGGGCTTGCCCGCGATAGCAGAGTGTCAGTTAACGATTCTATTGACTGACACGACGCCATCGCGGGCAAGCCCGCTCCCACAGGGTTTTGTGTTTGCTCTTTAAGCTTTTGCGGCGGCCAGGATCAACGCTTTCATCTCCGACACCGCCGACTTGAAGCCGACGAACAACGCATGCGCCACCAGCGCGTGGCCGATGTTCAGTTCATTGATACCTTTGATCGCTGCCACCGCTTCTACGTTGTGGTAGTGCAGACCGTGCCCGGCGTTGACGATCAAACCCTGAGCCAGGCCAAACGCGACACCGTCAGCCACACGCTTGAGTTCTTCAGCCACCTCCGTCGGCGTCTCGGCATCGGCGTAACGACCGGTGTGCAGTTCGATGGCGGGGGCACCGACGCGGCGTGAAGCTTCGATCTGCCGCTCATCAGCGTCGATGAACAGCGACACCTCACAACCAATCTTGGACAGGCGATCGACGGCCGCTTTAATTCGCGCTTCCTGCCCTGCTACGTCGAGGCCACCTTCGGTGGTCAGTTCCTGACGAGTCTCCGGGACCAGGCAAATGTGCGCCGGACGGATGCGCTCGGCGAACACCATCATTTCTTCGGTGACGCCCATTTCGAAGTTCATGCGGGTTTGCAGCACGTCCTTGAGCAGCAGAACGTCGCGCTCCTGGATGTGCCGACGGTCTTCGCGCAAATGCACGGTGATACCGTCAGCGCCCGCCTCTTCCGCATCCAGCGCTGCCTTGACCGGGTCCGGGTAGCGAGTACCCCGAGCCTGACGCAGGGTGGCAACATGGTCGATGTTCACGCCAAGAAGAATGCGATTGCTGGTGGTCACGGAAGCGCTCCTGAAGAAGGTAAATTCGGTGCACAGCATACGGGGAGACTACGGCTTGCGAAACAACTCGCGACTGACCAGCGGACGACCGCCCAGATGGACAGCAAGCGCCTGACGCATCAAACGCTTGGCCGCTGACAGTGCGCCGGGGGCGGACCAGTCGGCATCGGCCATGGCCAGCAGCTCGGTGCCATTGAACAGACCGGGTTGCAGCAGGTAGACCCGCTCCAGGCCCGCGTCCACCTGCAGACGGTAGAGCCCGTCCGGGGCAATGAGCTCGCCATGGATATCAATGGTCAGTGCAAAGCCGTAACCGAGATCGTCCAGCAGGCGCCATTCGAAGGAACGCAACAACGGCTCCAGCGGACGACCCTCCGCTAACGCCAGCAACGTCGCAGCATAGTGATCGAACACAGCGGGATGAGGGTCTTCGGCGGGCAGCAGACGAATCAATAGCTCATTGAGATAGAGGCCACTGAACAGCGCCTCGCCATTGAGCCAGGTCGATACACCGGCGCTTTCCATGCGACCGACATTCTTCAACTCCCCCCTCCCACGGAACTCGACCTCCAGCGGCACGAATGGCCGCGCCAACGTCCCGGCCTTGCCCCGCGCACTGCGCAACACCGCCCGCAGCCGACCTTGCGGCGTGAGGAAATCCACCAACGCACTGCTTTCGCGGTAGGCGCGGGAGTGGAGAACGTAGGCGAGTTGGCCGATGGGAGGGTGTGACATGGACGTCAGGGTTCTCTGTGAGCGAGCGCAATTTTACAAACAACCAAAACCAATGTGGGAGCGGGCTTGCCCGCGATGGCGGACTCACATTCAACATCTCTGCCGAACATTACATCCTCATCGCGGGCAAGCCCGCTCCCACAAGGTTCTACGGTGTCTCAGCAACCGAGACTTTACAGGTCGCCGTAACCCAACGAACGCAACGCGCGCTCGTCATCGGACCAGCCGCCTTTCACTTTGACCCAGAGGTTGAGCATGATCTTGGAGTCGAACAACAGCTCCATGTCCTTGCGCGCCTCGGTGCCGATGCGCTTGATGCGCTCGCCCTTGTCACCAATGATGATTTTCTTCTGGCCGTCACGCTCAACGAGGATCAAGGCATGAATGTGCAGGGTCTTGCCCTGCTGCTTGAACTCTTCGATTTCGACGGTGATCTGGTACGGCAGCTCGGCACCCATCTGGCGCATGATCTTCTCGCGCACCAGTTCTGCGGCGAGGAAACGGCTGCTGCGGTCAGTGATCTGGTCTTCCGGGAAGAAGTGATCGTTTTCCGGCAGATGCTCGGCGATCACGCGCTCCAGCGTTTCAAGGTTGTGCCCGTGCTGGGCCGAGATCGGCATGATCTGCGCGTTCGGCAGCTGTTCCTGCAACCAGGTCAGGTGCGGCATCAACTCGGACTTGTCTTCGATACGGTCGGTCTTGTTCAGCGCCACGATCAGCGGGCCGGTCACGTATTGGACGCGCTCGAGGACCATCTGGTCTTCGTCGGTCCACTTGGTGCGGTCAACCACGAAGATCACTACGTCGACGTCTTTCAACGCCGCCGAAGCGGTCTTGTTCATGTAGCGGTTCAGCGCCTTTTCGCCGCCCTTGTGCATGCCCGGGGTATCGACGTAGATCGCCTGCACGGCACCTTCGGTCTTGATCCCCAGCATGTTGTGACGGGTGGTTTGCGGCTTGCGCGAGGTGATCGCCAGCTTCTGACCCAGGATGTGGTTCAGCAGCGTGGACTTGCCCACGTTGGGACGGCCGACGATGGCAACATAGCCACAGCGAGTTGCGGTTGTATCAGTCATTGCCATTCTCCACACCCAGGGCAATCAGTGCTGCGGCGGCCGCTACCTGTTCGGCAATACGACGACTCACACCCTGACCTCGGCTTTTTTCGTTCAGTAAGGTGATTTCGCATTCGACGAAGAACGTCCGGCAATGCGGTTCACCCTGGATATCCACCACTTCGTAACGCGGCAGCTCACAGCCACGCGATTGCAGGAATTCCTGCAGGCGGGTCTTTGGATCTTTGTTGGTGTCCACCAGGGTCAAGCCCTCGAACTCCCCGGCCAGCCAGGCCAGTACGCGCTCACGTGCCACGTCCATGCCGGCGTCCAGGTAGATCGCACCAATCAGCGCTTCCAGGGCATCGGCCAGAATCGACTCGCGACGGAAACCGCCACTTTTCAACTCACCGGAACCCAGGCGCAGGTATTCACCCAGATCAAAACCACGGGCCAGTACGGCCAGGGTCTCACCTTTCACCAAGCGTGCGCGCAAACGCGACAGCTGGCCTTCGCGGGCCAGAGGGAAGCGATCGAACAGCGCCTCGCCTGCGACGAAGTTGAGGATGGCATCACCGAGGAATTCCAGGCGTTCGTTGTTGCGCCCGGCAAAGCTGCGGTGAGTCAGGGCCAGGACCATCAGTTCCTGATCCTTGAAGGTGTAGCCGAGCTGACGCTCTAGACG
>NZ_JBFUBK010000157.1:0-10402 GCF_056405815.1 Pseudomonas sp. P1_F1_2
CCGAATTTCTTGACGACCATAGAGCATTGGAACCACCTGATCCCATCCCGAACTCAGCAGTGAAACGATGCATCGCCGATGGTAGTGTGGGGTTTCCCCATGTGAGAGTAGGTCATCGTCAAGATTAAATTCCGAAACCCCAATTGCGAAAGCAGTTGGGGTTTTGTTTTGCCTTCGAAAAAGTACTCACCTGCTTAACGCACAAAATGGCGCAGTTATTTTCGACTCATGCCTCTAGAATAGGACCAACTTTTTCGGAATCAGAGTCTTTATGTCAGATCCGGTTGACGCCACCAGGCTGTCAGAATTACCGCTGAACGATTTGGTCGCGTGTCATGAGTGCGATTTGCTGATGCGCAAACCCGAACTCGCTCACGATGAGAAAGCGCTGTGCCCGCGTTGTGGTTATGAACTCTACGCACATAGGCATAACGTCGTGCAGCGCAGCCTCGCCTTGGTCATCGCCGCTTTATTGTTGTATGTGCCGGCGAACTTTTTACCCATCATGGAGCTCAATCTACTCGGGCAATCGACGCAGGACACTGTCTGGAGCGGCGTTGTCGGCTTGTTTGATACGGGTATGCAAAGCGTTTCTGTGATTGTGTTCCTGTGCAGCATGGGCATTCCGTTGCTCAAACTGCTCTGTCAATTAATCGTGCTGTTGAGCATTCGCTTTGATATCGGACGCAGCTACGGCTTGCTGCTCTATCGCATTTATCACCATTTACGGGACTGGGGAATGCTCGAGGTTTACCTCATGGGCGTACTGGTCGCGATCGTAAAGCTGGCAGATATGGCGGCCATTACCGTAGGTCTTGGCCTGGTGTGCTTTATCAGTTTGTTGTTGATTCAGGTCTGGTTGGAGGTGGTGATGTCGCCTCATCAGGTCTGGCAGGCGTTATCAGGAGAGGATGCCCATGCGGGCGATTGATGCAGGCATTCTGATTTGTGCGGAATGCCATGAGTTGAACAAGCAGGAAGCTGACACCGACGAGCAAGTTTGCACCCGTTGTGGTGCGCTGGTTCATGCCCGTCGCCCGAACAGCCTGGTGCGCACCTGGGCGCTGCTGATTACCGCGGCGATTCTTTACATTCCGGCCAACCTGCTGCCGATCATGACCATCAATTCACTCGGTAAGGGCGCCCCGAGCACCATCATGTCCGGCGTGATTGATCTGGTTCATTACGGCATGTTTCCCATCGCGGCAGTGGTGTTCATTGCCAGTATTCTAGTGCCGACGTTCAAATTGGTGGGCATCGGCTTGCTGCTGTTTTCGATACAGCGCCGCCAGCCACTCTCGGCTCGCCAACGAATCTGGATGTACCGCTTTATCGAGTTCATCGGCCGCTGGTCGATGCTGGATATCTTTGTGATCGCCATCCTGGTGGCGGTCGTTAATTTCGGACGGCTTGCCAGTATCGAAGCCAATCTTGGCGCCATCGCCTTCGCCAGCGTGGTGATTTTGACGATGCTTGCCGCAGTATCTTTCGATCCCCGACTGATTTGGGATAACACGGAGTCGGACGACGACCATGACTGATTTGCCTACAGCAAAAACCCGACCGGCCTCGAACTGGTCGGCTATCTGGATTCTGCCCCTCATTGCGTTGATCATCGGTGGCTGGCTCGGGTGGCGTGCCTACAACGAGACCGGAATCGAAATTCAGGTGCGGTTCGAAAGCGGTGAAGGCATCCAGGCCAACAAGACTGAAGTGGTCTACAAAGGGATGTCGGTCGGCAAGGTCAAAGCCCTCAAGCTCGATGACGAAGGCGCTTCCAAGGGGGTGATCGCAACCGTCGAGATGAATAAGGATGTCGAGCAATACCTCAGGACCAGCACGCGCTTCTGGCTGGTCAAACCGAGCGTGACCCTGGCCGGGATCACCGGTCTGGAAACGCTGGTCTCTGGTAACTATGTAGCGATCAGCCCGGGAGAAGGCGAGCCTGTTCGCAAATTCAAGGCGCTGGCTGAAGAGCCTCCCTTGTCAGACGCGAAGCCGGGTTTGCACCTGACCATCAAGGCTGATCGACTTGGTTCGCTCAACCGTGGCAGCCCGGTGTTCTACAAGCAGATCAAGGTCGGCCAGATCAAAAGCTACGTGCTCTCGCAGGATCAGAGCACGGTCGAGCTCAAAGTTTTCATCGAACCCACCTACGCCAATCTGGTGCGCAAACACACGCGCTTCTGGAACGCCAGTGGCGTTAGCATCGACGCGAACCTGTCCGGTGTGAAGATTCGCAGTGAGTCGCTTGCCAGCATTGTCGCCGGTGGTATCGCGTTCGCCACGCCGGAGAACCGTAAGGACAGCCCGCCCACCGATCCGAGCCTGCCGTTCCGTCTTTATGAAGACTTTGACGCCGCTGCCGCCGGTATTCGGGTCAAGGTCAAACTCACCGACTTCGAAGGATTGCAGGCTGGCCGTACGCCGGTGATGTACAAAGGCATCCAGGTCGGCAACCTGAAAGCGCTGAAGATCGATCCGGACCTGTCCGGCGCCACCGCCGAATTGACCCTTGATCCGTTGGCTGAAGATTATCTGGTGACCGGCACTCAGTTCTGGGTGGTCAAGCCATCGATTTCCCTGGCGGGTATCACCGGTCTGGAAGCGCTGGTCAAAGGTAACTACATTGCCGTGCGCCCTGGCGACAAAGGCTCTGCGCCGCAACGTGAATACGTGGCGCGGCCCAAGGCACCGCCGCTGGATTTGCGTTCGCCGGGCCTGCACCTGGTGTTGTTTACCGAGAGCCTGGGCTCACTGGAGGTCGGCAGTCCGATTCTCTACAAGCAGGTCAAGGTCGGTTCCGTTCAGAGTTATCAATTCTCCAAAACCAAGAAGCAATTGGTGATTGGCGTTCACATCGAGAAGGAATACGAAGGGCTGGTCAACGCCTCGACGCGATTCTGGAATGCCAGCGGCATCACACTCTCGGGCGGATTGACGGGCGGAATCCAGGTTAAAAGTGAGTCGCTGCAAAGCCTGATGGCCGGCGGCATTGCCTTCGAAACCCCGCAAGCCAAGGCGCCGCTGCAAAAGAAAATTCCGCGTTTTCGTTTGTTCGCCAACCATGAAGAAGCCAATCAGAAAGGCACACTGGTCACCATCAAGGTCGAGCGCGCCGACGGTTTGCGTGACGGTACGCCTGTGCGATTCAAAGGGCTGGATGTCGGCAAGATTGAAGACGTTGACCTCAGCGATGACCTGCAATCGGTGTTGCTCACCGCGCGGATCACCGAAGTGCCGGAACGCATCGCTCGGGTAGGCACCCAGTTCTGGGTGGTTAAACCTGAGTTAGGGCTGATCAAGACCTCCAATCTCGAAACCCTGGTGACTGGTCAATACATCGAAGTACAGCCCGCACCGAAGAACCTCGGCCCGCAGAAGAATTTCGTCGCATTGGCCAACCCGCCGGAAGCCGCCAAGTCAGAGACTGGCTTGAGTCTGGTCTTGAGCGCCGCTCGGCGTGGTTCGCTGAAAACCGGCGTGCCGGTAACGTACCGCGAAATCACCGTGGGCAAAGTGACGGGCTACGAACTTGGGCAGACCGCAGACCGCGTGTTGGTGCACATCCAGATTGAGCCGAAATACGCGCCGCTGGTGCGCAGTGGTACGCGATTCTGGAACAGCAGCGGATTTGGTTTCGACTTCGGTTTGTTCAAAGGCGCGACGGTGCGTACTGAATCCCTGGAAACGATGATCCAGGGCGGCATCGCCTTTGCCACGCCAGACGGCGACCGGATGGGCAGCGCGGTGCGGCCTGGTCAGACGTTCCCGCTGTTCGACAAGTTCGAAGACGAATGGCTGACCTGGGCACCGAAAATCTCCCTCGGCAAATAAGCTCAGGCAACAGGCATAAAAAAGGTCGCGATCCATTGGATCGCGGCCTTTTCCGTATCTAACGGATTAACTCAGACCGCATCCAGCTCCGGCTCATCCGCTTGCACAACGACGCTGGCCTTCACTTCATCATGACGACGGATGTACTTCCAGTCCGCCTCGTCGATGTAGATCCCGTTCGGCCCGCTGCCACCTTCCAGGTCAATCGCGACACTGGCGCACACTTGTGGCTTCACGCTTGCCAGGATTGGCACGAAGCCCAATTGCAGGCTGGTTTCCAGCAAGGCTGCCTGGTTCTTCTCGTCGATGTCCGCCGCCTCGTCGAGGTAGTACGGCAGACGCACGCGACCGGCCTGGTCGCGGTCCATCAAGTGCAGCAACAAATACATGTTGGTCAGCGCCTTGATGGTCATCGTGGTGCCGTTGGAGGCGGCGCCGTCGATGTCGGTGTGAATTACCGGCTGGCCGTTGACCTTGGTGATCTCGAACGCGAGTTCGAACAAGTCCTTGAGACCGAGCTGGTTGTGGTTGGCCGCCACCAGCCGTGCCAGGTATTCCTTGGCCTCTTCGTTCTTGTTGTCCTGTTCGGCGCTTTGGCTCAGGTCGAAGACGGAGAGGGTTTCGCCTTCTTCGTACTGGCCGGCGCTGTGGATAATCTGGTCGATGTGCTTGAGCGCTTCCTTGTTCGGCGCGAGCACGATGCGGAAGCTTTGCAGGTTGGACACCTGACGCTTGTTGATCTCGCGGTTGAACAACGCCAGTTGGTGCTCGAGGCTGTCGTAGTCGCTACGGATGTTGCGCAGGGTCCGGGCGATGTCGGTGACCGCCGCACGGCGCGCCTTGCCCAGCGTCAGGGCTTCGTCGGTGCGATGCGCGTAGGCGTTGATCAGCAATTGCAGACGACGCTCCATGTCGTCTTCGCTGTCGAACTTGGCCACGCCCTTGAGGCGGACTTGTGCGTACAACGCTTCGATCTGACCGTCGCTGCGCAGCAAACCCTGCCAGCTGTCCTGATAGTCATTGAGCAGCGGCAGCAGGTTGTCTATGGAGTCGTCGATCGGGTCCATGAACGGGGTGCCGAACGGCAAGTCTGCCGGCAGCAACTGACGGCGACGCAGGGCGTCGTCGAGGGTGCGTTGCTTGGCTTCCATGTCGCCGATCTGACGGCCGACCAGTTGCAGCTTGGCCGACAGTTGCTGGACACGCTCGGTGAAGGCGTCGCTGGAGCGTTTCAATTCATCCTGCGCGGCTTCCATCTGCGCCAATTGCTCAAGCTTGTCGCCTTCTTCGGCGCTCAAGGTTTGCGCGCGACGGAAGTCTTCCAGGGCTTTCTGCGCATCCAGCACTTGCTGGTACAGCGCTTCCGTCTGGGTCTTGCTCGCGGCGCGGTCGGCGGCGACGGCTTGTTGGGTCTTGAGTTGCTTGAGTTCTTTGTCCAGACGCTCTTTCTGATCGCGCAACGCTGCACGGTCAGCCAGGGCTTGCAGCGCCGGCGGCTCGATGTTCGAGATGTCGATGGACAGGCCCGGCACTTCGAAGCGCTCGCCTTTGAAGCCGTCGAGGATCAGCTCCATGGATTTGACCCACTGACCGTCCTCGTCCAGCGTAATCCCATGCTCGCCCAGCGGCAGGCTGAACAGCGCGCTGTTGAACAGGCGCATCAGGCGCTCGACATCCTGTTGCGAGAACTCTTCGCGCAGTCGGGCGTAGCTGTTGTTGTCGGCGTGATCGAGTTGCTGCTTGACCGACTTCAGGCGTTTTTCCAGATCGCGCAGACGCTCTTCGAGGTCTTCGGCGCTGAACTGACGGGACTGCGCCAGCGCACCGGCCAGTTCATCGTGAGCGTCCTTGGCCGCCAGCAGTTGCTGTTCCAGCACTTTGACGTCATCGACCAGGGCGAAGCGATGCTTGAGCACCGACAACTCGCCGAGCCAGCGCTGGATCCCGGTGATTTCCCGCTCCAGACGCATCAGCTCTTGCGTGCCGCCACGCTGATCGTTTTGCAGCGCGTCTTGTTCATTGCGGTAATGCTCGGCCTGAATCGTCAGCTCTTCCTTGCGTGCACTGGCGTAGTCCGACCAAGTGCCGAGCAGGGAATCGAGCAGCGGTGAGATACGGTGCAGCTTGCCACGCAGAATATTGCGCTGGGCAACGCCCGCGGCCAGGGCTTCAACCAGCGGGCCGGCGGTGACCAGCGAGTTGTAATCCTGCTCCATGCGCCGTACATCGCGGAACGCCTCTTCACACGCGGCGATGTAATCGACGCTGCCGGAACGCAGGCTGTGCTCGAACGCATCGAGGAACAGCTGCTTGAGTTTCGCCGCCGTAATTTCGCGCATGTGCAGCAAGTTGATGAACAGCGCACGGAAGGTTTTCAGGCTCTGTTCACTGGTGGAGCGCAGCGGGATCAAGGTCAGGTCGAGTGGAATCGACGTGTGACCGCCGACCAGCAAACGACGCAGCTCATCCGGCTTCAACTCGTAGGCTTTGAGGCCTTCGCGTTCAAGGTTGGTGAACAATTCTTTCTGGCGCAGGCAGGTGTCGTTCTTCTGGTAATGGGCCAGATCGAGTTTGCCAGCGTAGGCAAAGAATTGGTGACCGAAACCACCGCCCGGGCCGCGGCCGACCACGCCGATCACGTGCGGGCCGTGGGGCAGGGAGACTTCAACGAGAATGTAACTGGTGTCCGAGGCGAAGTAGAAACGCCGGGATTGCTCCAGGCTGTACTTGCCGAAACTCATGTCCGACATGCGCGCCAGAATCGGGAACTGCAAGGCGTTGATCGAGGCGGATTTACCGAGGTTGTTCGCGCCGTAAACCGACAGCGGTTCCTCCAGCGGAAACAGGCCGAGGCTGTATCCGGCGGTGTTCAAAAGGGCAAAGCGGCGAATGCCGTAGCGTTCCTTGCTCATGCGTCGAGCTCCTGTTCTTCGGCAATGGCGCGGGCCATGGCGTCTTCTTCGCTTTCACCCTCGAATTCGCTGAGGTCCAACGGGTCATCGGTTTCCAACAGTTTTTCGTCACTGTCGTCATCGATCAGCACCGGCACCGGCAGTGGCAACACGCTGTGCAGGCTGGCCGCCAGGTCACGGTCCTGCTGCACCGACAGGCAGACATCAAGGAAGCGGTGCATCGGCGGCAGGAAACGGTAGATGCCGTTTTCTTCACTGGCGAAACCGAGTTGAGTCATGCGGCGCATGATTTTTTCTTCGAGTTCTTCCTGAGTCTGCACCTCGGCCTGGATGAACAGGTCGCGGTACTTCTCCAGCAGCGACGGCAGTTCATCGCGACCGAGGCTACCGCCGTCGAGCACGGCGACCGGGTCACGGCCCTGATCGGCCAGATGCTCGACGAGGATGAAGGTGAACAGCGCCAGACGTTGCGCGGTCTTGTTCACCGCCGCGGCGGCCAGGTCCGGCACGAAGTAGTAGAAACCACGCGTGTCGCATACCAGTTCAAAGCCCAATGCCTTGAACAGCGTGCGGTACTGGTCCTGGAAATTCGACAGTTGCGCGTACAGCTCCGGGTCGCGGCGGCTGACGTGGTAGCCCTTGAACAGCTCGCGAAAGATCGGCGCCAGCTGAGACAGTTCGGATAGATCAAGATGCATAGGGAGTGCTCGCAGAATCCTCGGCGGTGTCGCTGGCCGAGAGCAGGGCGAAGGAGCGCAGGCTGACCTGGTGCTCATGAGTGTGGTATTCGCGGCGTTCCAGACGCTCGCGTTTGAAGCGTTTTTCCCGCGACAGGCGCGAGAACCAATAAAGCAATTCGTCGGTCGCGCCGTCCGGTTCCTGCTCCAGCAGCCAAGTCATCAAGTCGGGCATCGGCAGGGCGTCTTCGCAGCGTTCGAGCATTTCGCGAACGGTACGTGGCGCGCGCGGGGCTTCGCCTTTCTGGGTCTTGTGGGCCTTGGGGAAACGCGCCGGTTTTGGTTCGAACCGGGCCAGCGCATACACGTAGGCTTCAACCTGACTGGCGCTGCCAAGGAAGGTGCTTTGCGGACGGGTGAACATCGGCATCGCCGCTTGCGGCACGGCGTCGATGCCTTTGCGACGGATCATCGACAGCGCCAGCGCGGCGCCACGGGTCACGGCGTTGTGGCGGCGGGCTTCTTCACGCAGCGGCAGCAGCAACTCGCGGGCATGGCGCAGGGTCAATTGGGCGCTGGTCTGCATTTCGAGGATGCGTGCGTGGGTACGCAGCAGCATGTCGTCATCGACCAGGTGGCCAAGGCGCTGCTGCTCGCTGAGCATCTTGAGCAGGACGGTTTCGACCTTGCGCACACCTTGTTCGAAGGCGCCGTCGGCGTTCACCAGGTCGATCATCGGCTCGACGTATTCGTCCCAGGTCGCCAGGACTTCGGCGTAGCGCTGACGCAACGGAATCTGCCGGTCGCTGGTCTTGGCCCTTTCGGCCACGGCCACCAGCGCCTGTTCGTCGTTGTCGAGCTTCTTCAATACGTCGCGTACGCGCATATCGAGCAAGCGCAACTGGCGCGCCAGATCGTTGCCGTCACGAATGTCGAAAGCGTCCTGAATGTAACCGGCCAGGCGTTCGAGGTGACGCAAGTAGGCTTCGATTTCCAGGCACAGGCCCAGACGGTGCTCACGGCGCAGGTAAGCGAGGAAGTCGTGGATCTGCGCATTGAGCTCGAAGCGGTTCGGGCTTTTCGCCACCGGAACCAGAATATCGAGGCGGATCCACACGTCCAGCAGGCTGGTGATGTCCTGTGGCGTACTGTCGAGTTGCTGGGCGGCCAACTGTGAACGCAATTCGTTGAGGCTCAGAGTGCCTTGGTCGAAGTGCTCGCACAGTGGCTCCAGAAGTGCCCAGTGTTCAGCGAGGGCGCGCAAGACGCGCTTGGGTTCGATCATCGGAATGGCCGGCTGGTTGGCGATTAAAAGCCGCGATTGTACTGCATCGCGGGCGTGTCGATTCACTCTCGGGACAGACTGTCGGGTTTCTATCGATCAAGCGCGGGCGATCTTGAGCGAACGGCGGTAGAATCAGCGCACTTTTAGTTATCCACAAGTGGCCGACCTTTGCTTATCGAGTCTCGTCGTCGCGCTTATTTGACCGCCATGCAGGTGGTCAACTGGCTACCGCGCACCGAATTGCCCTTTGCCGCGCCCTCGCGCCCCGAACTGCTCGAGATGCCTGAGCCGTTGGTCGTCGCCCCGGTAGTGCTGGCTCCAGTGCCTGAAACGCCTGTGGAGCCGCTGGTCAAACCGGCCGAACGGGTGAAAATCGAGGTGCCGCGTCCATCGTTGGCCAGTACGCGCACCAACGCCAAGGTCGAAGAAGAGGCTGCTCCGGTCGTCGCCAAGGCGGTGCAAGTGCCGCCACCGCGCTTCGCCCTGCAATTGCTGCGCGCCGGTCGTTGCCTGCTGCTGGTGGAGTTACCCACAGGCGAAACGTTCCAGACCCGCGATCCCGCTTATCTGCTACTCAAGGACATGCTGCGCGCTGCCGGTTTGCCGGACAGCCCGCAGATCGTCGGCGAGCCGGTACGCTGGCCGCTGCTGGCTCGCGGCACCATGGATCAGGGCCCGGAAGCGGCTCGCGACTTCGTGCAAGGCTTTCTTTCGGCGCGCATCGAAGACGCGCCGTGTGTCTGCGTATGGCTGATCGGCCTGCCGGCGGTGCGTTTTGCCGGTGAGGCGAACGCCGAATCGTTCAACCGTGAACTCCAGGTCGAAGGCCTGGGCTCGGTCTGGGCCCTGCCGGGTCTGGAATTATTAATGGAAGAGCCRCAGCGTAAGGCTGATGTCTGGCAAGCCATGCGTCGGCTGATGGCGCGCTGGAAAGAATCAAATGAGTGACGCTGTATCGTTCCGCCCGATGACCGAGGCGGACCTGGACGCTGTACTGAAAGTCGAATACGCGGCGTATAGCCATCCCTGGACACGCGGGATATTCCTCGATGGCCTGGGCAAGTACCAGATCTGGCTGATGTTCGAAGGGCAGCAGCAGGTGGGTCATGGCGTGGTGCAGATCATTCTTGATGAGGCGCACCTGCTCAACATCACCGTCAAGCCGGAAAACCAAGGCCGCGGCCTGGGTTTGACGCTGCTTGAACACCTGATGTCGATTGCCTACAAGGCCGAGGCGCGGGAGTGCTTCCTGGAAGTTCGCGACAGCAATCGGTCGGCGTTTCGCCTGTATGAACGGTACGGGTTCAACGAGATCGGCCGGCGCCGGGATTACTACCCGGCGGTGGGTGGGCGCGAAGATGCGGTGGTCATGGCCTGTACGCTGGTCGACTGAGTCACAGCTATTGCGGCGAGGGAGCAAGCCCCCTCACCGCAGATCAGCGTTTACCGTCCATCGGATCGCGCTGCGCCATCTGCTCCTCGTCCAACCCGTTCCCACCGCCGATGTCATCTTCATCGACAATACTCAAATCCCAATCCGCCTGATCACCGTCGCCCGCCTCATGCGCGTCCCGCGCACCATCCTCATGGATCAGTGTTTCGGGACTCATGTCGTCATCGGTAGGCTCGTGGTCATCGATCGAGGCACCGGTTATGCCGACTGTACGCACACGCTCGGCGGACATCAGCCG
>NZ_JBFUBK010000158.1:0-9770 GCF_056405815.1 Pseudomonas sp. P1_F1_2
TATTCCTTCTGAAAGAACGCGGTCGAATGTGGGAGCGGGCTTGCTCGCGAAGAGGCCTTGCCAGGCAACACAAAAACCTCAGAAAACTACTCGACCACCAACCGTCCCAACCGCTGCTTGAGCATGCGATTCTCGGCCCGCAGTTGCTGGACTTCTTCCAGCAGGTCCAGCGCCAAAGCAACGCCTTCCCATTCCAGTTCCAGGTCGCGCCGCAGCTTGGCGGCGCGCTTGGCCAGGGCCAGTTCGTAATCGTTGAAACGCCAATCCTTGGGCTGCTGGCCCTGAGGTTCGAGGATGCCGTGTTCGACGATTTCGATCACGTTGACGTCCGACAGGTCGGTCGCCTCACAGAATTCTGTCAGGTCCAGTTGAACGATCAGGGGACTGCTCATCGTCAGTAACTCCTTGGTGCCAAGCGATCAAAAATGTTCTCTGGGATCAAATGCCGCTTTTTTTGCCAGTTCCTGCCACAGGGCCTTGACGTCATCGTCCGATTTCTTCGGCATGACCGCCTTCAGTTGAACAAACAGATAACCGCGCTCACCGGCCTTGTTTAGCAAACCATGGCCCTTGGCGCGCATGCGCTGGCCGTTCTGGCTGCCTGCCGGCACCTTGAGGTTGATCTTGCCGGTCAAGGTCGGTACGGCGACTTCGGCGCCCAGCGCCAACTCCCACGGTGCCAGTGGCAAGGTGATGATCAGGTTCTCGCCTTCGACATCGAATTTAGGGTGCGGCGCAAAGCGGATGGTCAGGTACAGGTCGCCATTGGCACCGCCACCTACGCCCGGCGCCCCTTGGCCCTTGAGGCGGATGCGCTCGCCGTCGGTCACGCCGGCGGGGATCTTCACGTTCAGGCTTTTGCTGGTATTGCTGACGTGCTGGCCGGCAGCGTTGTACTGCGGCACCTGGAAGGTGACCTTCTTCGATTCGTTCGAGAGGGTTTCTTCCAGAAATACCCCGAGTTCCATTTCCACGTCTTGCCCTCGACGTCCGGTACTGCGACGCGACTGTCCACCACCAAAACCAGGGCCACGGTTGCCGAAGATCGAACTGAAAAAGTCCGAAAAATCGCCCGAGTCCTGACCACCACCGAAACCGCCTGCGCCACGCCCTTGCCACCCTGGCGGGCCCTGGAACGGCTGGCCGTGCTGGCCGTACTTGCGCAAGTCGTCATATTCGGCGCGTTTGTCGGCGCTTTTCAGTGCTTCATAGGCTTCCGAGGCGTCCTTGAACTTGGACTCGGCGTCCTTTTCCTTGCTGACATCAGGGTGGTATTTGCGCGCCAGCTTGCGATAGGCGGCCTTGATTGCCTTATCGTCAGCCGTCGGCTCCACACCGAGAATCTTGTAATAGTCTTTGAAGTCCATCGCGGGAATCACCATCCGTTATCAAAGTCGCGCCACCCGCCACAGCATGCGCTTGTTCGCAGCATTGAGGTTGACCGATCTCAAGGTTGTGACCGGGCGTCGCATCAGAAGTTTATCGGCAGCGGGCGGGGCTTCTTGCGACGGCCCCGCGGCTGTCCGGTTGATGCAGGGTAGTTTGGGGGTGATGGGGCGTCTTTCAAGACACAGGCGAGCGAGATTTAGCAGATAGTCGGCCTTCGAATATTCGCCTTCCTGACATACACTGCGCGGCCGTTTTTTAACCGGAACTTGAAAGACATGAAAAACGCATCTCCAGCCCGTGCCTGCGGTATCGACTTCGGCACGTCCAACTCCACCGTCGGCTGGCTGCGCCCCGGCATGGAAACGCTGATCGCGCTGGAGGACGACAAGATTACCCTGCCCTCGGTGGTCTTCTTCAATATGGAAGAACGCCGCCCGGTGTACGGCCGGCTGGCGCTGCACGAGTACCTGGAAGGCTACGAAGGCCGGCTGATGCGCTCGCTCAAGAGCCTGCTGGGTTCCAAGCTGATCAAGCACGACACCAGCGTCCTGGGCACGGCGATGCCGTTCAAGGACCTGCTCGGGCTGTTTATCGGGCAGTTGAAGAAGCGTGCTGAAACCACCGCCGGTCGGGAATTCGACGAAGTCGTGCTGGGCCGTCCGGTGTTTTTCGTCGATGACGATGAACTGGCCGACCAGGAAGCGGAAAACACCTTGGTCGACGTGGCTCGCGCCATTGGCTTCAAGGATGTCTCGTTCCAGTACGAACCGATTGCAGCGGCATTCGACTATGAGTCGACCATCGAAAAAGAAGAGCTGGTACTGATCGTCGACATCGGCGGTGGTACGTCTGACTTCTCGCTGGTGCGCCTGTCGCCTGAGCGCCGCAACCACGACAACCGTCACGACGACATCCTCGCCACCGGCGGCGTGCACATCGGCGGTACCGATTTCGACAAGCAGTTGAGCCTGCAAGGCCTGATGCCACTGTTCGGCTACGGCAGCCGCATGAAGAGTGGCGCCTATATGCCGACCAGTCACCACATGAACCTGGCGACCTGGCACACCATCAACTCGGTGTACTCGCAAAAGTCGACCCTGGCCTTGGGCAGCATGCGTTACGACATCGAAGACACCGGCGGCATCGATCGCCTGTTCAAGCTGATCGACCAGCGCGCCGGGCACTGGCTGGCCATGGAAGTGGAAGAAACCAAGATCCAGCTGACCCACGCCGACAGCCGTCACGTGCCGCTGGACCGTATCGAGCCGGGGCTGAGTGTGGAATTGAGCCGCGCGCTGTTTGAATCCGCCATCGAAGCACTGCTGGAGCGCGTGYGCACCAGCGTGAGCCAGATGCTCAACGACGCCGATGTGCGAGTCGATCAGGTGGATACGGTGTTCTTCACCGGCGGTTCGAGCGGGATTCCGGCGCTGCGTAACAGCGTTTCGGCGATGTTGCCCAATGCGCGGCATGTCGAAGGGAACATTTTCGGCAGCATTGGCAGCGGTTTGGCGATTGAAGCGTCCAAACGTTACGGCATGATGGACTGATCCGAAAACCCTGTGGCGAGGGAGCAAGCTCCCGATGATCGTTCCCACGCTCTGCGTGGGAATGCCGCCATGGACGCTCTGCGTCCGCTGTTGAAGCTGTGACGCGGAGCGTCACGGGATGCATTCTCACGCAGAGCGTGGGAATGATCGGGTGGTAGTTAAACCATCCCGATCTGCTTCAACTCACTCTTCAAATACGCGTAGTAAATCGGCCCCGCCACTACCCCCGGCAGGCCGAACGCGGCTTCGAACACCAGCATCGCCAGCAGCAACTCCCACGACTTGGCACTGATCTGCCCGCCGACAATGCGCGCGTTGAGGAAGTATTCGAGCTTGTGGATAAAAATCAGATAACCCAGCGCTGCCAAGGCGACCCAGATCGACAGTGACAAACCGACAATCGTGATCAGGGTGTTCGACATCAGGTTGCCGATCACCGGCAACAGGCCGAGCAGAAAGGTCAGCACGATCAGGGTTTTGGTCAGCGGCAACTTGATCCCGAACATCGGCAGCACCACCGCCAGGAATATCCCGGTGAAGAAGGTGTTGAGCAGGGAAATCTTGATCTGTGCGAACACGATGTTGCGAAAGGCCTGGACCAGCAGGTGCAACCGGTCGAACAGTGCGGCGGCAAGTGGTTTGCGCTTGGTCAGGTCGGGGATGCGTTGCAAGGCGATGATCGCCCCCAGCACCATGCCGATCAGCAGCGTCACGAACATATGCGCCGCGTCCTTGCCCACCAGTTGCAGATCACTCAGGTGTTTGCTCACCCACTCGCCGATCGCCACACGAAACTCGGCGGCACTGGCGGGCAAATAGGCGTCGATGAACGGCGGCAATTGCCCTCGCGCCCGATCAACCACGCCCATGAACTTGTCGAGGGAAGCCCCGGGGTTTTCCGCTTCGTGCAGCAGAAAACTGAAAGCACCGGCAAAAATCAGAGTCAACACGCTGACCACCAAAGTGCCCAACAGTGCGACCGCCAACCAGCGCGCACGCCGTCCTTCGATCAGACGCTGCAATTGTGGCGTGAGCATGTTGACCAGCTCGAACACCAACAAACCGGCCAACAGGCTCGGCAGCAGTCGCAGAGGGAGCACCAACAGCAAACCACCAAAAATGATGATCCAACTGGTGAACAGCAAGTGGCGTTGAGAAAACGTTGGCATACAGCCTCAAAACGAACGACGTAAAAAGGATTGGCAGTCTGCCAGCGTTCCGATGTCAGCACTAGGGATTGTGTAGGTCGACCTTAGTGGGGGCACCGGCCATTTTTTTTGCTGAGCCCCTACCCGGTTCATTGCTTGTTATTTCTTCAGGCAATTGCTCATAAACACTTTACGCGCATCACCCTTCATAGCCTGAGTGGTGGCTGTTTCATTGCAGGTTTTCATCTTCTCTTGCTGGGAGGTCATCGGTTTGGCGGCTTCGGCGGCCGGGGCGGCCGGTTCAGCTTTCAGGCAATTGCTCATAAATGCTTTGCGTTCATCGCCCTTGAGGCTTTTGGTCGTAGCGTCAGCATTGCAACGGGTCATCTTCTCTTGCTGAGGGGTCTTGAGTTTGGTCACATCGACCGCATCGGTCGCCGGCTTAGCTGACAGGCAGGTGCTCATGAATGCATTGCGTTCATCGCCCTTGAGGCTTTTGGCCGTAGCGTCGGCATTGCAGGTGGTCATTTTGTCCTGCTGCGCAGTGGCAGCGAAGCCTTGGGAGCAGAGCAGCAAACCGATCATCAAAAAAGGGACACGCAACATTGTCATGGAGTTTTCTCCTTGTTGCCGTACCGATGGGCACGGCCATGTTTTGCAGTGTAGACAATGCCTGTTACACCTTCACCGACTCTCGAGGTGACTGCGCCGGTATTGCTCCGGCGTACACCCGGCCTGGCGTTGAAACATCGCGATAAAAGCCGAGCCGGTGCTGTACCCCATGTCGAAGGCGATGTCCTGAACGCTGCGGTGACTGTCCAGCGCTTCGATCGCGGCCAGAAACCGCAAGCGCTGCCGCCACTCCCCAAAGCTCATCCCCAGCTCGCGGACACACTGGCGCGCCAGCGTGCGCTCGCTGACATGGATTTGTTCCGCCCAGTGGGCCAGTGGCCGGTTATCCCCAGGCGCGGCTTGCAAGGCGTCCAGTATTCCAAGCAAGCCCGGGCTGCTGGCGTAGGGCAAGTAACACTCTTGCACCGGCGCCTGTTGCAGTTGATGCACCAGCACTTGGGCCAGGCGCTTGTCTGCCTCTTGCTCGGGGATCTTCACATCGCGCGCGGCGAAGTCCTTGAGGATGGCTTTAAGAATGTCGCTGATGGCCAGGGTGCAGGCCTGCGCAGGCAAATCCTGGCACAGCGACGGCGCGAGACAGACCGCACGATAGTTGATCGGCTGGTTGCTGTAGAAACTGTGCTCGGTGTGCGGCGGCACCCACACCGCGTATTGCGGCGGCGACATGAAACGGCTGCTGCCGATTTCCATGTGCAAGACACCGTTGGCCGAATACTCCAGCGTGCCCCACGGATGACGGTGGGCCGAGGCGTATTCATGGGTGTTGAAATCGGCGTAGCGAAAATAGACCGGGGCCGGCAGTTCGCTGAATGCCAGCAGGTCGATGTGTTTACTGCTCATGCTGTCCGGAATCCGCAGTGTGTTGTCTGGATCAAAGTATAGGCTTGCATCCAGACAGAGGATAATTGCGCTTCATTAACGTTCTGGTTTTTCCTGATGCAATACGCTTATCCCCTGCTGGCCATTTTCATTTGGGCTGGCAACACTGTGATCACCAAAATGTCAGCCGGGGCGATCTTCCCCGCCGAGATCGGTTTCTACCGCTGGCTGCTGGCCGCCATCCTGTTCACGCCATTCATGCTCAAACCGGTGATCGCACATTGGCCGCAGATCCGCCCGAACCTGGGCAAGATTTTCGTCCTCGGCGTGCTGGGCATGGCGGTCTATCAGAGCCTCGCCTACTTCGCCGCCTCCCTGACCTCGGCCACCAACATGGGCATCATTCTGTCGCTGATGCCATTGATGTCCTTGGCCATGGCGATAATCAGCCTCGGCCAGCGCCTGACCCTGGGGGCCTTGGCCGGTGCGGTGCTGTCGTTTGCTGGGGTGGCAGTGGTGGTCTCGTCCGGCAGCCTTGGCGCGCTGCTGGAGCATGGGGTGAACCTGGGCGATGCGATGATGCTGATCGCCACGTTGGCCTACGCGATCTACAGCACCTTGTTGAAAAAATGGCAGTTGCGGCTGCCACCATTGGTGTTGCTGTATTTGCAGGTGTTGGTCGCCGTGCTGGTGCTGTTTCCGATGTTCCTCGCCTCACCGAAGATCGGCCCGACGCTGCAGAACATTCCGCTGGTGTTGTATGCCTGCCTGCTGGCCTCGATGGTTGCACCGCTGGCGTGGATGCAAGCGGTGGTGCGCCTGGGGCCGAGCCGGACCACGCTGTTTTTCAATCTTTTGCCGTTGATTACCGCACTGATTGCGGCGGTGGTGCTGCATGAACAGTTGGCGCTGTATCACTTGGTGGGCGGGGTGTTGACGCTGGGCGGGGTGATTGTTTCGGAGCGTTGGACCACCGTTTTGGGCCGCGCATAGTCCTTTGTGGTGAGGGAGCAAGCTCCCTCGCCAGAGGGCGGCTTACACGCCGGCTGCTTTTAGCCGTGCCGCATGCTCGACAAACAACCGGATCGGCTCGGCGCCCTTGCCCACCCATCCCAGCGATTGATTGACGATGTCGAAGTGGTCCAGCGGATACTCATCGCCAATCACCGTGCCCAGGTGCGAACTGTACCGCCCGACCATCCCGTCGCAATACCCGGCCTCGTTCACAAACGTTTGGGCAAATAGCCGGCAACTGCGATTGGTCCCGTCAAACAGATTGCGCCCACGATCGGTCTTGCCCGGCTGTAACGTCCCGGACCACGAGTAATAACGCACGCCGTAGACCTCCTCCGGTCCATGCCCCCCCCAGGTTTCAGGCAGGCCTTGTGGATAACGCTGATTGAACAGCGCCACGCCTTCGCAGGTGAGTGAGTGATGGGACGCAGGGATATCCACCGGCAGTTTCGGCCCGCGATAGCCGGTGTCGAGCAGGCACATCAAGGCGTTGATCAACCGCAACAGACAGCTCAACAGGCGGCCCTTTACGCTGTCGTGCGGGTAGTGCTTGTGCAGGTAATCGGCCAGTTCCGAACCGTGATTCGGCCCGGCCACCGAGGTCACCGACGCCACCAGGTCCGGTCGTTTGGCAGCAGCGTAACGTGCGGTGAGCGAACCCTGGCTGTGGCCGATCAGGTTGACCTTCGCGGCCCCGGTCTCGTGCAGGATTTGTTCGATACGCGCCAGCAGTTGCTCGCCGCGCACCTCATTGGAATTGAGCGGCGAGACCTGCACCGCAAACACGGTCGCCCCACCCTGGCGCAGGGCCGAGACGATGCCGTACCAATACGGATAGAGCACAAGTCGGATAAACCCGAGCATTCCCGGGACCAACACCAGCGGGTAGCGCGTAGCGGAACCTTGCGACATGGGCGAACGTCCTTGTGGTCGAGGAGATGAAGCAAGGCGCGAGGCAAGACGTCAGCCAAGCATCGTCACCGAACATGACAACTCGACGACCAGTTTATGACATCCACCCYACTTCAACCCCACCACGCCCGCCACGATCAGCCCGACCGACACCACTTTGATCGCCGTCAGGCTTTCGCCCAGCAGCGCAAACCCGAGAAACACCGTGCCCAGTGAACCGATGGCGGTCCAGATCGGATACGCGATGCTCACCGGCAACTCGCGCATGGCCAGGGTCAGGAAGTAAATCCCGCCCACTGCCGCCACGACTGTGATCAGCGACGGCCAGGGCCGGGTGAAACCTTCGGCGTACTTCATGCCCATCGCGAAGGTGACTTCGAACCCGGCGGCGATCAGCAGAAACAGCCAGGCCATCTAAAACTCCCTGGCCAGCGCCAGCAAACGCTGCTCGGCCTCGGCGGCAGAGACCTGGAACGTACGCGCCTCGGACTCTTCGCCCTCGGCGGCGACCACGGTGATGTCGGTAATACCGATGAATCCCAGCGCCGTGCGCAACAACGGATCGGCATGGTTCATGGCTTCCAGCTCACCGCCCGGGCCGAACCCGAAGCCGCCGCGACTGGTGACGATCAAGGCTTTTTTGCCTTGAACCAGCGGCTCGTATTGGGCCACGCCATTGTCCAGCGTGTGATTGAACGTCAACCCGAGCCGCACAATTTGATCGATCCAGGCCTTGAGGCCACTGGGTACGCTGAAGTTGTGCATCGGCGTGGAAATCACCAGCAGGTCGTGCCCGAGCAATTCGCCGACCAGTTCATCGCTGAACGCCAGGTCGGCCTGCATCGACAGCGGTCGTGCCTGGGGTTCGGGGTAAAACGCGGCGGCCACAAAGGCTTCATTGACCGGCGGAATCAGCGCCCGCCCGACTTCACGCCGGGTCAACCGGGCCTGCGGATGGTGCGCCTGCCAGGCTGCAAGAAACACTTCGGCCAAACGCCGGGAGTGAGAACGATCGCCACGGGGGCTGGCGTGAACGGCAAGAATTTTACTCATCTGAATCTCCTTGGGATTACACTCAAACGGCTTGTGGCTTGCAGCTTGATGCTCCCAGCCAACCGCTTCAAATGAGCAGAAATCAGTCGGGATGAATCCATTTCATCCATGGAGTTCTCAATGTTTGCTTCGCTGCCGTTGACCGCCCTGCGCGCCTTCGAATCCGCCTCCCGCTTGCTGAGCTTCAAGGCGGCTGCGCAAGAACTCTCGGTGACGCCGACGGCGGTGTCCCATCAAATTCGCTCGCTGGAAACCTGGCTCGGCGTGCCGCTGTTTGAACGCCTGCCACGGCAAGTGCGCCTGACCGACGGCGGTGAGCGGTTGTTCCACAGCCTGCACGGTGCTTTTCTGGACGTGGCGCAAAGCGTCGACACCTTGCGCCCGCAACACAGCGGCACACACCTGACCCTCTCCACCACCGCCGCCTTCGCCGCGTTGTGGCTGGTGCCGCGCCTCGGACGCTTTTACGCGCGCCACCCCGGCATCAGCCTGCGCCTGGACACCCATTGCGAAGTCATCGATTTGCATCAGGACGCCAGTGTCGATCTGGTCCTGCGCTACAGCCTCGACGACTACCCCAACCTGTATGGCTTGTGCCTGTTTGATGAGTCCTTCGGCGTGTATGGCTCACCCGAGCAAGTGGCGCTGGCGGCCCAGCGGACACCCGCGCTGATCAGCGTGCGTTGGCACAATTCCAAGTTGTATGCCCATGGCTGGGAGGCCTGGTGCGCCAAGTCCGGCGAAACCTGGCTGAAGGAACAACCTGCGGTGCGTGAATACGACGAAGAGCATTACGCCCTGCAAGCGGCGATTGCCGGGCAAGGGCTGGTGCTCGCGAGCAATATTCTGGTGTCAGAAAGCGTGGCCAGCGGTTTGCTGGTGCCCTACAAGGGCGACATTCAAGTCGACGGGGCCGGGTATAGCGCACTGTGTGTGCCGGGTCGCGAGCGTCATCCGCCGGTACGGGCATTTTTTGCATGGTTGCGTGAGGAAGCGTTGTTGTCCGGGCATGCGGGCATACTGAAGGACCTGTAGCGCCCGACATACCGCCATCGCGGGCAAGCCCGGCTCCCACAGGTTGTGCGGTGAAATCGACTGCTGTGATCGACTCAAATCCCTGTGGGAGCATGGCTTGCCCGCGATGACGTCTTTACAGACGCCGCAATTCACTTGGTGGGTTTGACGGTCACCGGCGCTTTCCCCGCCTTCATCTGTTCCAGCAACGGCGCACACTGGTTTGGCGCGTCACCAC
>NZ_JBFUBK010000159.1:0-9765 GCF_056405815.1 Pseudomonas sp. P1_F1_2
GTCGTGCCGCGCATTCCCGGTGGCGAAATCACGGCGGACAAATTGATCGCGATTGGGGTGGTGGCGAAAAAATATGACCTCTACACCAAAATCACCGGCGGCCAGCGGATCGACCTGTTCGGTGCTCAATTGCATCAGTTGCCGGATATCTGGGGCGAGCTGATCGAGGCCGGATTCGAGACCGGGCATGCCTATGGCAAATCGACCCGGACGGTGAAGTCCTGTGTCGGCAGTACCTGGTGCCGCTATGGCGTGCAAGACAGCGTAAAAATGGCCCTGATGATCGAAGACCGCTACAAGGGCCTGCGCTCGCCGCACAAGCTCAAATTCGCGGTATCCGGTTGCACCCGCGAGTGCGCCGAGGCCCAGAGCAAAGACGTGGGCGTGATCGCCACTGAAAAAGGCTGGAACCTCTATATCGCCGGCAACGGCGGTATGCGCCCACGGCATGCCGAGCTGTTCGCCACCGACCTCGACGATGCGACCCTGATCCGCTACATCGACCGCTTCCTGATGTTCTACATCCGCACCGCCGACAAACTGCAGCGAACCTCGGTGTGGCGCGAAAGCCTGGAGGGCGGCCTCGATTACCTCAAGGACGTGATCATCAACGACAGCCTCGGGCTTGGCGCCGAGCTCGAATCGCAGATGCAACTGGTGGTCGATCGCTACGAATGCGAGTGGGCCAATGCGCTCAAGGACCCGGAAAAAATCAAACGATTCCGTACCTTCGTCAACGATAAACGCCCCGACCCGGATATTCATTTTATCCAGGAGCGTGGTCAGCGGCGCCCGATCATGGCCGCCGAACTCAACCTTATCCCGGTTACCGAGGAGATTGCATGATGAGCGCACCCACTACCCAACGCATTGATTCCCTGGCCAGCGCCGATGTCTGGCAAACGGTGTGCGAGCACCAGGACCTGGTGAGCAATTCTGGCGTCGTCGTATGGCTCGACGGCGCGCAAGTGGCGCTGTTCTACCTGCCGACGGCACACGGCAAGACCCTGTATGCCATCGACAACCATGATCCGCAGTCCGGGGCGAACGTCATCGGCCGTGGATTGATCGGCAGCATCAAGGGCGATCTGGTCGTTGCTTCACCGATCTACAAGCAGCATTTCCGTCTGGAGGACGGCAGTTGCCTGGAGTACCCGCAACAGCGTCTGCGTGTCTGGCCCGTGCGGTTGAACGGCGACGTGGTCGAAGTCGGCGTGGCCTGAGGGATATCAACCTGTTTGCGCAACAGTATCGGAGGCATTGATGAAAACAGCCGCACAGCTACTGAAACTGAAAGTCGTACAAAACCAGCACGTGCATAGCATTGCACCTGATCAGATGGTGCTGGACGCGTTGAAGCTGATGTCCGAGAAAAACGTCGGCGCGCTGCCCGTCATCGAAGACGGGCAGGTGGTTGGCGTGATCAGCGAGCGCGACTATGCTCGCAAGGTGGTTTTGCAGGGCCGTTCCTCAGTCGGTACACCTGTGCGCGACATCATGAGCGCCCCGGTCGTGACCGCCGACAGCCAACAGAGTGTGGAGCGTTGCATGACGGTCATGACCGACAGTCATCTGCGCCATCTGCCGGTAGTGGAGGGCGGCGAGTTGATCGGTTTGTTGTCGATCGGTGATCTGGTCAAAGAAGCCATTGTCGAGCAAGCGGAATTGATTCGGCAGTTGGAACACTACATTCGCGGGCACTAAACAGACCAGGCGAGGCAGAACAGCAGGGCGCAGCCTCGTCGAAACAGTCAGAGTGCCAGATAAAATTTTTTTGAAATCAAGGGGTTGCCAGTCCTTGGAAATCAGTACATAATTCACGCCATCGAAAGCACTGACCGCTGAAAAAGCTCAATGTTTTCAAGGAGTTAGATCTAGAATCAAATTCCAAGTTTGTACGCGTTTGGTGTTGTGCTACATGACATCAGATGCTTGAGGCCGAGTAGCAAAATGGTTATGCAGTGGATTGCAAATCCACCTACGCCGGTTCGATTCCGACCTCGGCCTCCACTTTAAACAAGCTCCGTAGATCGATGATTTACGGAGCTTTTTTATTTGCGCTGTCCCGCAAGATTTAGTCTTGAAATGGGCATTTGCGAACTTGCTTCACGGGGGTGGGATGTATATATTTCCACCTCTGCTGCACAAGCGTCAGAACTGCCAGGTCGTTACTTGCCAGCTTTCAGATTGCTTGACCGCGCTACCGCCCGAATGGCGAAACTGGTAGACGCATGGGACTTAAAATCCCCCGCTCGTAAGGGCGTGCCGGTTCGATTCCGGCTTCGGGCACCATCTTGCATTCCACTGAGCGCTTTTAAATTCTCTGGAAGCCTTGAAAAACCTGCCTTCTGGCGGGTTTTTTCGTTTTAGCATTCCGTCGGATTCTTGTCCATTCTTCTCTAATCCAGTCATTTAGAGGGTAGAGTTAGGGGTAGTCTTTGGTTCGATTAAGGATAGTACCCTTATGTCGCGCACAACTGCTCCGCTTACCGACGCTGCTTGCCGTTTAGCCAAGCCAACAGACCGTCCCTACAAGCTTTTCGACGGTGACGGTCTCTATCTCCTAATCCAACCCAATGGCCGTAAAGGCTGGCGTCTAAGGTACGTAAAGCCTGACGGCCGGGAGGGGTTGACCTCCCTCGGCAGCTATCCTGTGATTGGCCTTGCCGATGCGCGCCAGAAGCGTTTAGATGCGAAGCGGATGCTCGCAGACGGCATTGATCCCGTTGAGAACAAACGTAAAGCCAAAACGGAAGATGCTGTCAGCGGCCGTACCTTTGAAAGCGTTGCATTGGACTGGCACAAGAACATGTCGGCCAGATGGACACCCGACCATTCCAAGAATGTATTGAACCGTCTGAATAACTATGTTTTCCCGTTTATCGGTGCCCGCGCGATTGCTGATCTCGATACTTATGATCTGATGCAACCTTTGGAAGTGATCAGAAAACGAGGAACGATTGACGTCGCCTTAAGGGTACAAAGATACCTGCAAAGTATTATGCGTGAGGCAAAACGCCTTCGTCTTATTCCGATAAACCCTGCGTACGATCTTCAGGGCTTGATCAAAGCGCCGCGAGTCTCCCATCGTCCTGCATTGCCACTATCACGCCTGCCTGAATTGCTGGCACGAATCAATGCCTACAAGGGCCGAGAGCTGACCCGGCTAACGCTCATTCTGTCGCTGCACGTGTTTGTTCGCTCGAGTGAATTACGTTTCGCTCGCTGGTGTGAGTTCGACCTCAAGCGTGGCGTATGGGAGATCCCGGATACTCGGCCGGAGCTAGAGGACGTACGCCATTCAACGCGGGGGACGAAAATGGCGGGCGATGTTCATCTTGTGCCTTTATCGCCGCAAGTTGTGGCCGTGCTTGAACAGATCCACACCCTCACTGGCACATTCGACCTGGTATTTGCCGGTGATGCTAGGGCCTGGAAGCCGATGTCAGAAAACACCGTGAACAAAGCGTTGCGCACCATGGGGTACGACACGAAGACAGATATTTGTGGTCACGGATTCCGCTCAATGGCCTGTAGCGCACTAGTCGAGTCAGGTCTGTGGTCTGAGACGGCCATCGAAAGGCAAATGAGTCATAGAGAGCGCAATAGCGTTAGAGCCGCCTACATTCACAAGGCAGAGTTCATTGAAGAGCGCAGGCTGATCATGAACTGGTGGAGTCGGTACCTTGAGGCCAATCTTCAGGAGCATGTCACCCCTCACGAGTTTGCGAATCAGGCCGGCGAGAATGTTAATCGGTTAAAAGTAAAACGTGGCGCAATGAAGTAAGCGTACAGGTAGTGCTTCGTTGGGGTAGCGACTAAAAGATCGTTCGCCAATTGATGTCCTCACTCCGGATAGTTTCGACGTGACCACGCGGTTCGTGTGTGCCCTGGGCGCAAGCTGAGGTGTTAACTTCGAGCGGTGGCAAAGGATGTTACCGTTACAGTTGAGTGCTTCTGATGGGCGTTTGTTGTTCTTCGAGTTGCCACTGGAGGGCTGGACTTCACATGCCACCTGAGGCATCGGGAGAAACTCGAAAAATGACGGTCAGCATCTGATTTCTACGGGCTAATGATCACGATATGCTGCCCTTGAGTCGGATTTTTTATTGCGCAGGAGAGCACCATTTGGCAATATCTCGCCCCCACACTCTCTTGTCAGCTCTCCATCCCTCTCATTTGGGGGCTGCGTCTCGGAGAGGGTGGGTAACCCGGCC
This sequence comes from Pseudomonas sp. P1_F1_2, assembly GCF_056405815.1. Classification (NCBI taxonomy): domain Bacteria; kingdom Pseudomonadati; phylum Pseudomonadota; class Gammaproteobacteria; order Pseudomonadales; family Pseudomonadaceae; genus Pseudomonas; species Pseudomonas sp. P1_F1_2. The sequence continues at coordinate 4,218 of NZ_JBFUBK010000159.1, forward strand.
TTCGTGTCGGGTTTTTTATTTACAAGCCAACCACAGCCGGTAGAAAAATTTAAATATTTCTCTACCCTCTTAAATGGGGTACTAGGGGTCGAGTGTTCGAATCACTCCGTCCCGACCATATAATTCAAGGGGTTGCGAGATTTAATCTCGCGACCCTTTTTTATTTTACAGCGCTTTTCCCCCTACAAAACGAATGGCTCTCGCTGGAATCTTCTATCAGAACGGCTTGCTCCAGCTGTGAGTTCACGCTGTTTTTGGCCCTTTTTCGCGCTGCCTTTTGCGCCAATCCTATTTGATATTTATCTTCTTTCTCAGCTTTTTCGCATGTCAGGTAGTCTTGGAAAACGCCCTGTTTCCGGGCGATTAGGGCGTTTTTCCTCACCCGCTACGCGGCGCTAAACCCTGGAAACTCAGTTCCGATTCTTCGTTCTTAAAGATCATCATTTCAAATCAGCGAAACCGGCTGTACGTCACGCGGGCCGTGCCTTTGAAGACAAACGGAAGCAGCGAAAGCCGGACTTCCGATTGTGCGCGAGGGAAACGGAACAGAGCGCGGCGGGGCGGGGAGGGTGATTGGGCAATCGCCAGGTCTGTGGAAAGTCTCTAGTCGCCGGTCGAGCCCTTTGATTACAAAGCCCAGGGGCCGATTTGGAAGCAAACAATCGCGTCCGAGAGCCTACCTCATACCTCCAAATCGACGTTTTGGGCCCAAACCGCAGTGCCAAACAGACCGCAAATTCACCCGACTTCTTGCTGTTTTGGTGACAAACCATTTTGCAGGTAGTTGGCACCGATTGAGTGCCGCTGAACCCTCGAAATATCCGTTGGCCGCGGCTTCTAGCGGTCAGCTCGGAATCTCTTGTAAGGTCCTGGTCGGTGCCAGATCCGCTGCTAACTCACATCCTCGTGACTTTCAGTTTTCGACATATTCAGTGCGTTTTCACACAGCCTGTGCCGATTGCTGGCTGTCGTGGAGGCGGCAACCGACCCACAAGGGATGTCTCAACTTAAAAAAGGAGGAGACCGACTGTTTTCGATTTAGCAGGTTCAACGTCTACAACATCAAAGAGCTTCGGCGCCTTGATGTCTTGTGCACTGTAAATACGAACTCTCTGGCGCCATTCCCACATATGCGCGGTCTCCCCCCCATTACAAAACCATTGGGCTCAACTGTTGGGCCGCTTGTGACGGCTCTGCACTCAGGATTTGCGCATCGATTAGCCGCTATTTTTGCTAATGTTGTGATGACAGGCTGTTTCAAGCGATCCTCTGTGCTCATTACTTCCCCCAAATGAATGGTCGGCAGTGACCAAGCCTGAAGGTCCGTATATGGACTCCTCCTCATTGCAAGCCCCTTAGCTTTGGCCCCCGTGCTGACTGCACACGTATATTCGGCCTCTGACTTCGGCATCGATTCGATGCAGGGCCATGATGGGCTATTCGCGCGTCGGCTCCCAATCGCTTCTACGTGCTTTACGCACCTGGACATTTGAGGGTTTTGCCGACGCCGGTTCGACCGGTTTGCCATCGCTCGGGTTGCTTAGCAATCTGGGTAGACGGTTTGTTTACTCGTTGGACGTGACAGTTTGGTAGATCAAGCCGCAGCCCGATCCGGTTGGTAATCGGTCCCGTTGCGCAGCATCGCCCAAGTCATGCGTGCGGTTTTGTTGGCCAGCGCGATAGCGGCCACATTGGGATGTGATCGCTCGGCCAAGCGAACAGCCCATTGGCTGAGCCGATCGTCTTTGGAATTGGCTGTACGCAGGGCCGAGCGCGCACCGTGGATCATCAGTGTTCGCAGATAAGCATCACCACGTTTGCTGATGCCAAGTAGCCGATCTTTACCACCGGAGCTGTGTTGCTTCGGCGTCAGCCCCAGCGAGGCTGGCCAACTGTCGGCCATCACCGATGGCAGCAATAAGTGCGGTGGCGATCATCGGGCCAACTCCGCGCAGCTGCTGCAAACGGACGGCAGTCGGTTCTCCGGTGGTGGTCGTGCCTGAGTTCAACCGAGCTGAGAATCCGACTTTTTCAACAGAATCGGCCGATTACTGCCTCTGGTTAGCGGTCGCTTTGTGTCGATTCCGATCATTTTTGACCAGTTGAATCCACGGTCGAAAGCAGACATTAGCGATATTCATGGATAGTGCACCATGCGTTGGTTTCCGGGCTGCAGGCTAACTCTCCTTTTGGCTGTGAGGAGAAGCCGTATGCTCGATTTCGTTCGAGTCGCAGAGGGGCGCGGCCTTTAATCTGCGAAAGTCCTTGATGGATTCACCCAAGTCACCGCCGAGGTTCCGCAGACGCTTGCTGCCGAATAGCACCAGGGCGATCAGCAGAATTACTGCCCAGTGTTTCCAATCGAATATGCCCATTCGTGATTATCCTCTGTAGATCTACTGATTTTCTGCCCGTGGGCCTGCTGGTCGGCGTGGTAGGAGGAGCGCACCAGTGGTCCTGAGGCGACGTTCTTGAAGCCCATTTCGGCGCCTTTTTCGGCGAACCAGGCGAAGATGTCCGGATGGACGAAGCGCTGCACCGGCAAGTGGTCGCGCGAGGGCTGTAGGTACTGGCCGAGGGTCAGCATGTCGATCTTGTGCTCGCGCATGCGTTGCATGACTTCGATCACTTCGTCGTTGGTCTCGCCCAGGCCTAGCATCAGGCCAGACTTTGTCGGCACATGGGGCACGCGCTTTTTGAAATTCTCCAGGAGATCCAGCGACCACTCGAAGTCCGAGCCCGGACGCGCGGCCTTGTACAGGCGCGGTACGGTTTCCAGGTTGTGGTTGAACACATCCGGCGGCTCCTGCTCGGTGATGGCGAGCGCCACGTCCATGCGGCCGCGGTAGTCCGGCACCAGGGTTTCCAGTTGGATGCCCGGGGACAGCCTGCGGATCTCCCGCAGGCAATCGACGAAGTGCTGTGCACCTCCGTCGCGCAGATCGTCGCGGTCCACCGACGTGATCACCACGTACTTCAGGCGCAGGTCGGCGATGGCCACAGCGAGGTTTTTCGGCTCATCGACATCCAGGGGTTTTGGACGGCCGTGGCCGACGTCGCAGAAGGGGCAGCGACGGGTGCAGATGTCACCCATGATCATGAAGGTCGCGGTGCCGCCGGAGAAGCATTCGCCTAGGTTCGGGCATGAAGCTTCTTCGCAGACGCTGTGCAACTTGTGCTTGCGCAGCAGTTGCTTGATGCGATTGATCTCGGGGGAAACCGGGATGCGCACGCGGATCCAGTCCGGTTTCTTCGGCAGTTCTTCGGTCGGAATGATCTTCACCGGAATACGCGCGACTTTCTCGGCGCCGCGCAATTTCACACCGGTTTCAACCTTACCCGGTCCAGTGGCAATGTGTCGGGGCTCCACCATAGGTCTCCATCGATCAAGGGTATGTCCCCAAGCATCAGGCAAGAGCTGGGCCAACCCGTGCAAGGCCCATTGGCAGGGGCGAGAGAGGATGTGAAGTGGCTGTTGTAACGCCTTACAGCTGTAAAGGCCTTTACACCGTTGCTGACAACGGTGGGAGTGAAGACTATTCAAATCAATGGGTTAGTTTGTGGCATTGGGTGTGCAGTAGGGGATGTGTCAGCACGAAGCTGGCGTATCTCGTACAACAACAAGTGAGACCCTCATGACCCATAAGAACAACCTGAATGGCGCTCTGCCGGGGATGCGCGGCATGCAGCATATCGGCATCACGGTGCCGAACCTGTCTGAAGCTGTTGCCTTCTTCGTCGAGGTGCTTGGTTGCGAGCCGTACTTCACCTTTGGCGAGTTCCGTTTTGAAGACGACTGGATGGAGCGACACCTCAACGTGCATCCGCGTGCGTCAATTCGAGACTTCCAGATGGTCCGATGTGGCAACGGCACCAATCTGGAAATATTCGAGTACACGGCACCGGATCAGAATCGTCGGTTGCCACGTAACAGTGACATCGGTGGGCACCACTTGGCGTTCTATGTGGACGACATGGAGGCGGCGGTGGAGTACCTGAAGTCTCGTGGCGTACAGGTACTGGATACTCCATCGACCTTCACCGATGGCCCAGCCAAGGGCCTGACCTGGGTGTACTTCCTGGCGCCTTGGGGGCTGCAGCTGGAGCTGGTGAGTTTCCCGGAGGGGATGGGCTACGAGAAAAGAGTGACGCGCCTGCTTTGGGACCCGCGCACACCTGAGTACTGATTCGGCTTAAAAGCCCGGCCGGCCCAGCTCGGGCCGGTTACGGGCATTTGAAACCATTGGTTTAGCTGTCCAGGTCGTTGGGCGCAACGATGTTGTGAAGCTTCATCCAGCGATACAGGGTTGGGCGCGACATGCTGAGCTCGCGTGCCGCGGCGCTGACATTCCAGCGCTGCCTGCGCAAGCAGTCCTCGATTTCGCGTGCGTGGGAAGTCTGCTGTTCCCGTACGGGAACCGAACTCATGGCCTGTCTTGGAATTACGCTCGGCAGGCACTCTTCGGGCAGGTCGTTCACAGTGATTTCATCTGTCTCCGCAGTGGCCAGCGCGTACTGGAGCGCATTGCGCAGCTCGCGGATATTGCCTGGCCAGGCGTAGCCGAGGAGAGCACTCATGGCGTCACCCCGGATTCGTGAAGGACGTTGGCGCTGTTCACAGAGCTCTCTGAAAATGCGTTCTATCAGGTAGCTCTTGTCGGCCCGTTCGCGCAGCGCCGGCAGGCGAAGGATCGCGCCATTGAGGCGGTAGTAGAGGTCTTCGCGGAACTCGCCTCGTTCAATCAACTGCCGCAGATCGCGGTGACTAGCTGCGATGACGCGGATATTGACCTTGATTGGCTTCTCGCTGCCCAGTGGCATCACTTCCTGCTCGGCGAGCACGCGCAGTAGCCGCGTCTGCAGATGCAGCGGCATGTCACCGATTTCATCGAGGAAGAGTGTGCCGCCATCGGCCTGCTGGATCAGACCTCGCATACCCTTGCTGCGTGCTCCGGTGAAGCTGCCGGGCTGGTAGCCGAAGAGTTCGCTCTCGATCAATGACTCGGGCATTGCCGCGCAGTTGATGGCGACGAAGGGGGCCTTATGCCTGTTGCTGCTGTCGTGCAAAGCGCGGGCAAGGCGTTCTTTGCCGGTACCGGTTTCGCCGTTGAGCAAGACGTTCAGCGGTTCGCTGCACAGTCGCTTGGCACGAGCGAGCATCTTGCGCATGGCGGGGTCATCGTCGGAGAGCTCATCCAGCGGGCAGCGTTCCTGACTCGAGCGCTGAGCTTGAGGGGCAACGGGCGCTCGACAGGGCTCCATCAATGCGGCAAAGAACAGAGCGTTCTGACGGTGGGTACGGAAGGCGCGTACCTGGTCGGGGCTAGCGCGGGGGATGCTGAAGATGTCTTCAGGTTCGCAGTCGAACAGATCCTGAATACCGATCCGACGGGCCAATGCCGAAGGCCGCTCCGGCAACTGCAGGCCACATTCGGCGAGCAGTGCACGGGCCGCAGTATTGGCCGCCAGGAGACTGCCGTCCCCAGCAATCGCCAGCAGGTACTGGCGATTGATCAGGACAAACTCGCGGGAACGGTCGAAGCAGAGG